>CAZSXD010000122.1:0-3601 GCA_964611075.1 uncultured bacterium | reverse complement strand
GAAGAGTATCTCCACACTCCCGCTCCCCGTGATGACGCCGGCCTCCTGGTCGAACTTCAAATTGTCGGCTTTCACCCTGACCGGCATTTCCTCGCAATAAACGCCTGATGTCAAAACAAGGATAATGGCGGCGAACAGTATCCTGGTCGGCACGGCCTACATTATAACCGTTTTATATGAGAGGCGCCTTGCCGCGAGCGGGGAGAGCGGGTCATTGACCTTGATCTTTTCCCAGAGGGATATCGCGTTCTGGGCGCTGCCTTTCATGTACATGACGTCGCCCAGGTTGATGTACACCGCCGAGAGGTCCGGGTCTATTTCAAGCGCCTTGTTGAACTCGGCTATAGCCGAATCATAGTCCTTTTTCAGGTAATGGTAGACGCCCATGTTGTTGTGGAGCACCGCTGATCCGGGATCAAGGGATGCCGCAAAAGTGAGGCGCGTCGCCGCCCCTTCCAGCTCCCCCTCCCTCAGGAGGGCGACCGCGAGATTATTGAGGGACGAGCAGAACTTGGGATCGAGCTGCACCGCGAGCGAGAACTCCTCGAACGCGTTCTTGAACCTTCCCCTGATGAAATGCTCGAAACCCGCGTCATTGTGGCTCTGCCCGAAGGAGATATTGAGAGTGTCATGCGAAGGCTCGGCCCGTCTCAGGTCCGCTCCCCACACGCCGACCATGTTCTTTTCGCCCATGCGCTCAATGACCGCCGCGATGAACTTGTTCCTTAATGAATCGGGATTGATGGACGTCAAATTCCTTATCCTCGCCTGCAGCCCCGCGAAATCCACGTCCTCCGAAAGCACCCCCTCATACTCCTTTGTGGCTCTCGTGATGTCGCCCATGGCCTCGAACGAGGCTCCCAGATTGAACCTGAGGGACTTTGAAAGGTCGCCGAGCTCCCTGGGAAGCGTCTCAAGCGCCTTTTCGAACTGTGAGGACGCGAAGTCGAACCTGCCGAGTTCCATGAAGGCAGAGCCGAGCAGGTTGTACGCGAAGGGGGCCCTCCCGGCATCCTTCACCGCCGTCTGCAGCTCCTTGATGCCTTTGTCGAACTCCCTGAGCATGAGGTACAGCTTGGCTATGTCAAGGTGGCTGCCGAGCCTCCACGGGTCCTCGTCTATCCGTTTTTTCAGGTTCTCTATGTCGGACCTGATCACCTGGAGCGACGCGTTCTCGTTCTTCCTGTGGAGCGCGATGTTGTACGGTTCCGCCGTCATGGCAGCCGCATAAGACATCTGGGCTTTCAGGGCATTTCCCTGCTTCATATAAGCATCGCCCATTATCTCGTGCGCCGCCACGTAGTTCCTGTCCAGATAAAGCATGAACTCCGCCTCTTCCATGGCGAGCGGAAGGTTGGAGGAAAGAAGGTACGCCTTGCCGAGCACGTGATGCGTGAGGATGATGTTGGGATTCTCCTTTGAGAGCTTGATGCACTTGTCGATTATCCCCTTTGCCGCCGTGTCGCTCAATTGCAGGACATCAAGGTACTGAGAAAGCGCATCCTCGGTCTTACCCAGCCTGAGGTACGCATCGCCCATGGATTCATGAGCATGGACCTGGCCGGGGAACCTGGCCAGGATATCGCTGAAACCCTCTATCGAGTCCTGGATGAACTGGTTGCTGTACTTCATCAGCTTCCTGTATTCCAACACGGCTTCGCTGTAGGCGCCCTTCATCGTATACGCCTTCGCGAGCGCCTTCACCGTAACGGGTTCGTCGGGGTACCTGTCGAGTATCTGGGTGAACTTCTTTATGACCCTGTCCAGCTGTTTCTGGTCGATCCTCAATATCTCGTCAAGCTCACCCGCCGCAAGGGCCGGCTTGAGGGACTTGATGAAAACGTCGGCCATCAGCTCCCTGATCACCACGTTGTTCGCGTCCTTCTTTTTCATCTCCTCGAGTTTGTACGTCACCTCGTTCATGAGGGAAACGTCCTCTTCGAGCATTGAATAGAAGCTTTTTGCCGCATCTGTGATCCTGCCTTCCCTGCCGTACATCTCGCCAAGGACCCTCAAGTAGTTCTTGTTATGCGCGTCCTGCAACAGCAAATTGCTGTACAGCGTTATTGCGTCATTGATCCTGCCTTTTTCCACGTACACGCCGGCCAGCATCTCGGAAAGTCCCGTGTCCTTTATACCTGCGCCGAAAGCGGCCTCTATGACGCGGATCGCCATGTCATAGTCCTGCTGTTTTATGTAGAGCTTGCCGAGCATGGTGTAGACATCGGACCTGTCGGGGGCGATGTCTATGATCTCTTCCAGTTCCGATATGGCGCTGTCCGTCTCCCCCAGGTACAGGTGAAGGTCTGCAAGGGCGAGCCTCGCGTTCAAGTCGCCGCTGTCCTTCTCGAGGATCTCCTCGTAGTAAACGGCGATCTTTGAGGCCAGCCTCATGTTGTACATCAGGGCGAGGCGGAACTTGAGGCGCGCTTCCTTCATTTGCCCCTTGATGAGGCACTGCCTTCCCTCCTCAAGGAGCCTATCGGGGCTCACGCCCGGCTTCCCGGCCTCTAACCCGAGTTTTTCGATCATTGTCGCCGTCATACGAAATAATTGTGCCTGACTATCAGGCCCGCCCCCATGGCACCGAAGAAAACATTAGGCAGCCACGCGGCCAGCACAGGATGTATCAGTCCTCCGTGCCCGAAGGACCTGAAGACCGAGGCTATCACGTAAAAAGTGAATATCAGCGCCACGCAGAAGATAAGGCCGAACGCCCTCCCGCTCCTGACCGCAGGCAGGCTGAAAGGTATGCCGAGTAGCGCGAAAACAAGGCAGGCAAAGGGAACTGACACCTTCATGTAAAGGTCCGTTACAAGGACGTTCGTGTTCACCCCTCCCTTGTTGAGCATGCTCACGAGCGATCCCAGCTCCTTGCTGTTCATCTCATACGTCGTTTTCTGGTCAGCGAACGTCTCGATATTCTCGTTCACCAGTATCTCCATTTCCGAGAAATTGGCGGCGTACGCGAGCTTGCCCGAGTCATCGCTGAACTTGTGTATGACGCCGTCCATGAGCATCCATATCCTGCCGTCATACTTCGCCCTATGCGCCGAGATCACCCGGGGGAAGGTCCCTTCGTTCACTTCGTAGATGAGGATGTCCTCAAGCTCGCCCGCCTTTTGGTTGACGCGCTTGACGAAAAGGAACCTGTTGGAGGAGTCCCTGAAAAAGACGTTCTCCTTGATGTCGGTGACGGGCTGCCTCAGTATCATCTGCCTTATTATGTTCTCCGAGACATGGTTCGACCAGGGCACAAGGAACTCGTTCGTGAAATACGACATGCCGGTCACGACAAGCGAGATCAGGATCACGGTGACGCTTATCCTGGCCAGGCTCACTCCGCTGGTGCGGAGAGCTATGACCTCGTTGTCCTTTGACATGCGCGACAGGACCATGGTGGTGGCAAAGACCATGGACACCGGGAAAGTGAGCACCATTATGGCAGGGAGCTTAAAGACCAGCAGCCTCAGTATGACGAGCAGCGGCATCCCTTTATTGATTATCAGGTCGGTGTAAGTGAAAAGGAGGTCCGTTATCATTATCAAAATGAAACCCGCGATGCCCAGAATGAACGGCGGCACCAGTTCAAAGAAAATAT
>CAZSXD010000121.1:0-3664 GCA_964611075.1 uncultured bacterium | reverse complement strand
CGCTCTAATTTTTGATGACTCTAAGTTCGGCAGGCAGTCTGGGCAAGGCGAAGCGTATGGTATTCAAGCAGGAGAGCTGATGCTTGAGTTCGGTCTGGTGAACAGCTGGTACCAGTACAGAACGATATACAACGAGGCGCTCCCCGTCACGGCCGATAATCAGGTCGCACAGCCTTCCAAAAGGTTCCAGAAAAGGCTTTTGATACTCAAACAGTTCATGAACAACAATCAGAGGGTGAGGAACCTCGTCCTGGGAGGGGCGGCTCTTACCGAGCCCACTATCGGCAACATCAAGGGGAACACGGGGAAATACATCAGCAAATTATATGATGAGTACGTGGCTAAGCATATCGGCAAGCCTGACCTGAAGAACATCGCCAGCCAGAGGCTGATAATGATAAAGAGCAGGATCTCGGCTTCCGACACGCAGCCGCCTTTCACCCGGCTTCCCGCCGTGATCGAGGCCAAAATGGCCATGTTCTCGCTTTATAAGGATGGAGAGAGGATCTACAAGAGGGAGAAGATCGACGGCATGTGGGACACGGATTTTGAGGATGCTCTGGTCCGGGCGACCGGAAGGAACGTCATCAACCAGGAGTCCGCCGGGAAGCTACTTCAGATGTGCGATCAAAGTCTCAACGCGATAAAGGGCATGCTTGAAAACGACGATTCACTGTTGAGGAAGTTCCCCAATTTGATCACGGAAAAGCAGATAGGCAAATGGAAGCTCGATTTTGACAGGTTCTACAATCTAACCGATGACAAAATGAGCAAGGCGGAAAGGCTTTACAATATCAATGAGATCGTGGTCGAGAACTTTATGGGGGCTTTGAAGGCGGCGCTCTTTGCCAGGCTCTCGATGAGGCTTGACGACACCAAGGCGTCGGTCTACGGCAACAGCACGGAAACAGGCGCCATACCAAGTCTGCAATCGAACGAGATAGACGACATGGGAAAGCTGCAAAAGCTGCTCGCCGCTCTCCTCAAGATACCGGCGCTGGCCAAGCGCAGAACTACGATATTGACGGATGCCGACGCTCAGGCTGGGCTGAAGAAGACGCTCACGGACGTGAAGATCGACTACGATGAGCTGAGCAAGGCCCGCGACAATATCGTTGCTTCGTTAAGCGAGTTCGTTGCCGCACAGCCAAGCATCAGCCGGATGGAAGGCATGGCGGATGTGTTCCTGAACATGAAGAACGAGTTTGACCCGTACGTCAGGGACCTCATCGCGGCTATACGGATAAAGATCGGCTCTTTACAGCAGGAAAGCGATGAGAACAGGACGACCTACTGGATGAAAACAGGTTATTGCAGACGGATGGTCATCGGTGATGATCCTGTATTGGTGCAGTGGTATCGGACACAGGCGAACGGCCTTGACAAGGTGATGGTACCGAAGGCTGTCATGACCTCCAACCAGGCGGAGATAGATAATATCCTCGCTTCTCCTCAGTACAAGTTCTTTCTGGCGCTGGACAATATCAGGAAGCATGAAAACGAGAATAAGGAGATCCTTGAGGCCGCGAGGGACCTCTTTGACACGCGCATGAGGAACATCGCTGCCAACAGGGCGAAATATCTTCTGCCATACCACTTCAAGACCATCAATTTTATGAGCTTCAAGGAAAACCTGTACTTGGCCTGTTTGGGCGGAATGCTGAACCCCGCGGGAGAGACCGTCCTTCAGGCGTACATGATAAAGAAACACATTGATTTCGCGGAAGGGCAGCTTGAGAACGGCCTGATCAGGGGCGTTATAAAGGACAGGGATCCCCGCAAGGACGTTCTGTTGCAGTTCATCAGGGAATATATGCCCTGAACGATTGAAATTATAGAGGAAAATTGACGATATATATTATAGAGGATAAAACATATGAGTGAAAACATAAGTCCGGCAAATAGCGTAATAAGAAGCAGTTATTCAAGGTGGAATTACCTGGACCTGCAGAATAAGAAGGATGAAGAAGTCCAGGAGAGGACCGAATCGAGCCTTGGGTCGGGCTACAATTACGTTCAGAACGGCGTATATCCCGTTAACGGCGTGCTCGGGTCCCGCGGAATAGGCAACGGTTATTATGCAAGACTGCCGGTCGACATTTTCAGTCTGACCATCGGCAAGGAGGAAGGCGAGCATATCCGGGTTGGAGCAGGTCTCGGCCTGTTCACGATGATACCCAATTCCATCAATGGTACAGGAATAAGCGGAGCGCAGGGTACCCTCGGGTTCCAGCTGCAGTCCTTCAAAGTGCCGCTTTACGAGAATTGCACTGCGTTCTTAAAGGTGAACGCAGGCGGGGTCGTATCAGAGCTTGTCCCTGGCAATGACTTCGCGAAGCGTTCGACCACGCTGCAGGTCGAATCAGACGCCGCCGGCATATACATCGACCGCCTGTTCGACATAAACTTCGATACCTCCGGCGGTCTCGCGTTCCTTGCTTACACGAACTGGATGGCCTCCGGCGACGGCATGGATGCTTACAGAAAGATGTTCTTATCGGACGTGAGCAACAGCTTCACCCAGTGGTATCAGGTAAGGTTCACATTGAACCATCTTGACAGTCCGAAGCTTTATGTGTCGCCCTCGCTCATGCTCTACTGGAAGGTGGGCAAGACCAACAATGAACAGCATTTAAAGAGCATATTCGGTGCCACTGTCACCACCGGCAGGTTCTATTTTAATGCCGAGGGCTCGGAGGGAGACCCTTACACGACCCTCCAGATGACGCCCCCTGCCAAGCTCAATCTTACGACGAATTACAAGATAATAGACAGTGGAAATGATTACCTTTCGGCCAATTTGGGATTCAACAATCTCTTTGAAAGCAACAGGATGGGATGGATGGCGGGGCTTGGCTTCCATATTGCAAGTTGGTGGGGCATGACCGTTGATGGGAATTTCTGGGTCGACATGAACAAGAACGAAGAAGTGGCCCCGGTGGGGCCGGGAAGCTGCTCGGATACTCAGGTCATCACCAAATTCATCGATCCGGGCACGGGAGGGAACCTCCTGCTCGCGGAATTCAAGGGCCACTCCAGGGCTATGAAGATCGACGTGAACACCAAAATGGAGCTGAAGATAGGCACCGTTAATGCGAACGGCCTGGCCGGCATCGTTTATCCGGACGGCAATGACCCGACCGCCCGCGACGACGTATGGATCACAGGTCTGAATTTGTGGGATGCGACGGACGACAGTAAAGACCCCGTGCCTGTCCCGCTCGATCCCGCGGATGTTTTGAGCATATGCAACAAGCCGCTTCCCAATATGACGAGTGACGGCGACGGAGGGTTCACCCTCCAGATACCGACCAAATCGGGGACGTATGATGCGCTGAACGGGAAGGATGAAGTGGTGTATAATATAGACATATTCTTTGCGACGACCGCGAGCAACGTGCAGGGACACGACCCCGGCGGCAATTTAAGGAAGATGACGATAAAGGTGATATTCAAGAGGACGCAGCAAGGGAGTTAAGCAAAATAATGAACCAAAGATCCCATATTTCAGCCGCTATTAAATTTTTAATAGTCGCAGCGGTGATGGTTATCACTGCTTTGCCTGCTTTTGCGCTTCCGAACCCCCTCTCGGGCGCTTCCACCCCGAACGGAAGGTTCATTTACGTTCCGGACATGTCGAAGACAGGCAACCGTATCAGGATCA
>CAZSXD010000120.1:0-3729 GCA_964611075.1 uncultured bacterium | reverse complement strand
GATCCCAAAAGACCTCAATGTTTCCTCAAGCGCCAGCTTCCTTATCTCGATCGTTTCCTTCAGTTTTTCCTCCCTCTGTCTGTCCTTTTCCGTGGGCTGGTCGAGAAGAGTGAGCGGCGGAAGAGTGTACTTCCCTATCTTTTTGGGCGGATGGTAAGCGGTCGGCCTAAGCTTTGGCGAGGCTTCCGCCCTTTTGGCATCCTGCTCGAATTCAAGGTTCGCCTGCGTCATTTCCTTGATGACCGGGATCATCGAGGGGATCGAACGTCTGTCCTGTTCGGCCGGTCTTACGGGCTTCGGCTTCTTTTTGGGCCTTGCCCTCAGCAGCCAGTCGACAAGCCTGTACAGGGCGTTCGTCAGGGCTATGTTAAGGATCATCATAACCGAAATTAGGAAGAACGCGGAGAGCGCAATGTAAGTGCCCGTTGATCCGAACACACCCTCAAGCCCCCCTCTTATGGCGTAGGCCACATAGCCGCCTTCCCCGTAGGATATCATCGTGAAGAAAAGAAGGATGATGCCCAGCAGCCTTACGGTGAGAAGGAACGACTGCTGTCTCAGCATCATCATGACGCCGAATATGGCGATGAAATAAGGCAAAAGATACACTCCCACACCTATTGCGGGCTTAAGGAACTTCCTGACCAGATAAAGTCCCATGAGGCCGGTGGAAGACGAGGACGTCGAAACATAGATGAAAAGGGCCAGGGCGATAAGCAGGATGCCTATGACGTCCTGCTTTATGTGGGACGGTTTCTCCCTATCCGGGAATTTCCTTCTTTTGGCCAAAAATTACAACTCCTTCACGGCCTTGATGCCCCGGAATAAATTCCGGGGAATATTCTCCACATTTCTATCCCCCACATTTCAATGTGGGGATACAATCATTATATCAGAAGAATCGACAGTATGCCGACGATGAAGCAGTAATAAGCGAAGATCTTGATGTTCTTTTTCTGGATCATTTTCATGAATAACATTATCGCAAGATACCCGGATACGGCCGCAAGAACGAAGCCCGCAAGTTCGTTGACCCCAAATCCGCTCACTATATCTTTTGCCTTAAAGATCGACACGCCAAGTATCGCAGGGATCGAGAGGAGGAAAGAGAACCTTGCGGCGAGCTTCCTGTTCAAGCCCATCAGAAGGGATGCCGAGATCGTGGTCCCGCTCCTTGAAAGGCCGGGTGCTATGGCGCATCCCTGAGCCGTTCCGATGATAAGCGCGTCGAGGAACGAGACCTTCTTTTCGTTCTTACGGGCTCTGCCAAAATTTTCCGCAAGCATTATCAGGACGCCGGTCAGGATAAGGAAGCATCCTACATAAAAGGTCGAACTGAACAATGCTTCGAGCTTTTTTTCAAAACCGAATCCTATTAAAGCTGTCGGGACAGAAGCGATGATTATAAGCAAGCCGAGCTTGAAATAAGGGTTTTCGGGGCTTCGATCAAAGAGAAAAGCCCTGATCATCCTGATAATGTCGTCAATGAAGAAAAGGCAAACTGCAAGAAGGGTGGCGAAATGGAGAAGAACGTCAAATGCGATGTTCGGAGCGATGTTAAGGAGTTTTGAAGTCAGAACAAGATGCCCGGAGCTTGAAACCGGAAGGAATTCCGTGAGACCCTGAACGATGCCGAGAATTATGCTTTGAATTAGGGTCATGGTTTAGTTCTTTGATTGGAGCCTGAGGCTGAACGCCTCGGCTCCATTATATCGGTGCAAACAGTTTTGACCGATGGAACCGCGACGTTTAGTCGCAGGTTCCCGCTTACCGCGACTTTTCCCATTTATCGAACATCACGACCAGCGGGGCCGCGACGAACACAGAGGAATACGCGCCGCAGGTGAAGCCGATCAAGAGCGTGAGGGCGAAGTCCTTGATCGTCGCTCCGCCGAAGACCAAGAGCGCCGCGTTCATGAAAAGGACGGTCAGGACGGTGTTGATGGAGCGGGCCATGGTCTGGTTCACGCTTTCGTTCACCACGTCCGCAAAAGGCCTCTTGAAAGCACCCGGCTTGAGCATGTTCTCCCTCACCCTGTCGAATATGACGATGGTGTCATTGATCGAGTAGCCGAGTATCGTGAGTATGGCCGCGATGAACGCCGTGTCTACCGCACGCCAAAGCAGGGCGATAAGCCCCACGGTGATGACCGCATCATGGAACAGGGCCAGGACCGCCGCAACGGCATACTTGAACTCGAACCTGAAGGCCACATATATGAGGATGCCGACCGATGCAAGCAGAATGGCCCAGAACGCCTGGGAGCGAAGCTCCTTGCCCACGACCGGGCCGATGGTGTCCGCTTCCAGCAGCTCCGCGGACGGGAACTTCGCCTTGATATCGCCCACGATCTGCGTCCTCTCTTCGGTGGAAAGAGGATCGGTATTGATCACCACATCGTTATTCTCGGAGCGCTGGATCACGCTCTCGCCCTTGCCGAACTTGGCAAGTATGGACCGGATCTCACCAAGATCGACAAGGCGGTCAAATCTCAGATTGAGGACCGTGCCGCCGGTGAAGTCGATCCCGAAGTTCATCACTTCGCCCTTTATGAGGCCGTTGGAGACCATCGCGAATATGCCAAGGGCAATGAAACACCCCGATATGGTCGCCCAGAGCCTTGTCTTGCCTATAACGTTAAGTGTCATTTCCTGAATCCTTTGAACAGCAATCTGCTGTCGGGTTTGTTCAATATCCTGGAGTCGGTCGACATGTTCATCATCATGTGCGTGATGGTTAGCGCCGTGAACATGGAAGCTAAAATACCCACGGAAAGCGTGACTGCGAATCCTTTTATCGTCCCCGTCCCGAGCCAGAAGAGCGTCGCCGCCGCTATTAGGGTGGTGACATTTGAATCAAGTATCGCCGCAAAAGCCCTCTTGAAGCTTGTCTCCACCGCAAGCCCGACGGTCTTCCCGAGCTGGAGCTCCTCCTTCAATCTTTCGAATATGATGACGTTCGCGTCCACCGCCATGCCGATGGAAAGCAGGAATCCCGCTATGCCCGGCAATGTGAGCGTGGTCCTTAAGATGGCGAGGAGCGCCACGGTCAGCACGCAGTAAATGCAAAGCGCTATGTCGGCGAGGAATCCTGGGTACCTGTAATATGCGATCATGAAGAAAACGATGAAAGCTATGCCGACCATGCCGGCGAATTTGCTCTTGTCTATCGAGTCTTTGCCCAAAGTCGGACCGATCACTCTGTTCTCGATTATCCTGACCGGCACAGGCAGAGCTCCCGCCTTGAGCTTGACGATCAGGTCCTGGACCTCCTCGATGGAGAAATTGCCGGATATCTGGGCCCTTCCTCCGGATATCGGCTCCCTTACGTTGGGAGCGGAGATGATCTTCTTGTCGAGAAGGATCGCGAGAGGCTTGCCCACGTTCCTGGCGGTAATGCTGGCGAAAATTCCTGCCCCCTTCGAATTGAACTCTATGTCAACGACCGGGTTGCCGTAGCCGTCTATCCCCGGCCAGGCGCCCTTCAGGTCGGCGCCGGTCAGGGCAGTGGCTTTCAGGATTATCGGCCTCTCGGACACGACCTCATTTCCCCTGTATTCCTTGACCTTATCAAGCCTTGCGCCCTTGCCGTAATATTCCTCGATCTTCTTCGGCGTCAGGACCTTCTCATCGCCGGGCGACCATTCTGACTCGACGAATTCAAGCTGTGCGGTGTCCCCGATGACTTTTATCGCCCTGTCGGGGTCCTTGATCCCCGGGAGCTCGACT
>CAZSXD010000119.1:0-3819 GCA_964611075.1 uncultured bacterium | reverse complement strand
GCCAATCGAATGGAGAGATTGACCCTGGCGGTTAGCCCGGAAGATGCGCTCAGGAACGCTTCCAGGTTCATAAAGGAAGCGGGGGCGAAAGCGGTTAAGATCGAAGGGATCAGGTACCTTGACGCGATAAGGAAGATCACGGATTCCGGCATACCGGTCATGGGGCACATCGGCTTCACTCCTCAGTCGGTCAATCAGCTGGGAGGATACCGCGTCCAGGGGCGCTCCCCGGGCGATGTTAAGGGGTTGGTCGACGGCGCCAGGGCGCTTGAAAAAGCGGGAGTTTTTTCGATCGTACTTGAGATGGTGCCGGCGGGCGCTGCGGAGAAGGTATCAGGTAGCGTTGAGGTGCCAGTGATAGGCTGCGGAGCGGGCCCTTCCTGCGATGGCCAGGTGCTGGTCATCAATGATATCCTGGGGCTTTCCGGCGACGACGCGCCCAGGTTCGCCAAAAGATACGCGGACATTGCGTCCGCTGTGAGGCAGGCTGTGGTCGCTTATGCGAAGGACGTGCGGTCAGGCGCGTTCCCTTCAAAAGAGCATTCTTTTTGAGCCCCGGTATCCGCCTTCGCCAAGGCTTCGGCGGACAGGGCTCAGTTGGATAAGGGCCCCTATAGCTCAATTGGATAGAGCAACGGTTTCCTAAACCGTAGGTTGTCGGTTCGATCCCGGCTGGGGGCACCAAATTTAGTGCGGTTTCTTTACCCCGACCGGAGTCCCGACGCTTTGGTCGGGACGAGTGTCGGGGCTAAACCGTAGGTCGCCCCGCCGATGGCGGGGTCCGGGGCACCAGTTTGTTGCGGTTTCCAATGTGTCACCCTGAGCGATAGCGAAGGGTCACGAGTGTGAGTGGGGAACCCCACAATGAATTGTGGGGAATATTCCACACATTTTAATGTGTGGTTTGTCCCATGTTTTTCTGAGCGAATGTAGGGACGGGGCTCGTCCCCGTCCGAGTCGGACAGCCATAAAGGCTGTCCCTACACGACAGAGCAGAGCTTGTCTCTGCAGATTTGAATGCAGATGCCGAAATAAATTCGGCATGACGGTCGGGAAGCCGCGGCGTTTAGCCGCAGGCTTCCAGGTTATCTCATTTTATGAACAACATAATATTGATCGGTTTCATGGGTGTCGGAAAGACCGAGGTGGGAAAGCTCCTCGCAAAGGAGCTTAAAATGACCTATCTGGACACGGACTCCGTGATCGGGACCAGGCAGGGGAGATCGATCGGCGATATTTTTGCCAAAGACGGCGAGCAGGCCTTCAGGGAAATGGAAACGAACGTGCTTGAAGAGCTTAAAGAAGTGAAGAACCATGTGATATCGACCGGCGGGGGGATGATATTGAGGCCTGAGAACGTGAAAATGATGAAGGCGCTGGGGCCCGTTATACTGCTCTCTGCCGATCCCGGGACCGTTCATGAGAGGCTCAAGAGCCTCAAGGACAGACCGCTCCTGGACGTGCCCGACCCCAGGGGCAGGATAAAAGAGATCCTGGATTTCCGGATGCCGATCTACAAGAAAATAGCCGAATTCGAGGTGGACACATCGCGGTTGTCGCCGAACGACGCGTGTAATAGAATAATCGGGTACCTAAGAAAGGCAAAATGATGGAAAAAATAAAGGTCAACCTCAAGGAGAACAGCTACAACATAAACGTCGGGGCGGGGATATTGAGCGAGTTCGGCGAGCACCTCAAGAAGCTGAACAGCTTCGAGAAGATCGTGGTCATAACCGACTCCCTGGTGAACGAACTCTGGGGAGGGTGTCTCAGGGCAACGCTTCGGTCCGCGGACTTCAGCTTTGACGTGATCGAGGTCCCCAGAGGAGAACGGTACAAGAACCTGAGCGTCGCCTTCAAGATCTATGACAAGCTGCTTCAGCTGGAAGTGCACAGGGACTGCTGCATCATAGCTTTCGGCGGAGGCGTGATAGGCGACCTGGCGGGTTTCGTTGCGGCGACCTACATGAGAGGCACCTATCTTGTGCATGTGCCCACCACGCTCCTGGCGCAGGTGGATTCAAGCATCGGAGGGAAGACCTCGGTCAATCACCCGAAAGGGAAGAACCTCATCGGAGTGTTCTATCAGCCGCTTTTTGTCCACGCGGACGTTGAGACCCTGATGACCCTTCCGCAGAAAGAGATAACGACGGGGCTGGCGGAGGTCATTAAGTACGGCGTCATCGAGGACGAGGATTTCTTCAAGTTCCTGGAGTCCAATTCCCATCAGCTTAACACGAAAGCCTTTGAGGACAAGGATACGCTCAAGGCCGCGCTCAAGGTGTGGCAGACGATCGTGACGGAGTCCTGCAAGATCAAATCGAACATCGTGGAACAGGACGAAAAGGAGACCGGCATACGAATGGTGCTCAATTTCGGCCACACCATCGGCCATGCCGTGGAGACCGTCACGAAATACAGAATTTACAACCACGGCGAGGCGGTGGCCATAGGGATGGTGGCCGCATCGATGATAGCGAAGGAAATGGGCATGCTGGACGGGACCTCCGTGAGCAGGATAAAGCAGCTTCTGGAGAAGCTGAAGCTGCCCACTTCCATCGAAGGACTGCGGGCGGAGAGGATAATAAGGAGTCTGAGGGTGGACAAGAAGATCCGCGAGGGAAAGATAAAGTTCGTCCTCCCGAAGAAGATCGGCAAGGTGGAGGTGAGGGACGATGTGCCTCTTTCGATGGTGAGGCGCGTGCTCAAGGAGATAGGATGCCGATGATGGACCCGAAAGATCAGCTGAAGATCATCAAGGAGGGGTGCGTGGAGCTCATTCCCGAAGCCGAGCTTTTGAGCAAACTTTCGAAGAAGAAGCAGCTCCGCATCAAATGGGGGGCGGATCCTTCGGCCCCCGACATTCATCTGGGCCATGCGGTGATCATCAGGAAGCTCAGGACTTTCCAGGACCTGGGACACAAGGTGGTCTTCATCATCGGCGATTTCACGGGGATGATCGGGGACCCCTCCGGAAAATCGGAGGTGCGGACGTCGCTCTCCAGGCGGCAGGTGGAGGCCAATGCGCGAACTTACAGGGAGCAGGTCTTCAAGATACTGGACCCGAAAAGGACAGAGGTGGTCTTCAACAGCAAGTGGCTCCGGAAGCTGACCCTCGAGGACGTTGTCGAGCTCGCCGCGAAATACACCGTGGCGCGGATGCTTGAGAGGGATGATTTCATAAAGCGCTATACCGAGAAAAAACCCATTTCGATCCATGAGTTCCTTTATCCGCTCATACAGGGTTACGATTCGGTCATGGTCAAGGCGGATGTGGAGATAGGGGGTACGGACCAGAAGTTCAATCTCCTTGTAGGGAGGGAGCTTCAGAGGGAGTTCAACGAGGAGCCGCAGGTCGTGATGACCATGCCGCTCCTCGAAGGGACGGACGGTGTCCAGAAGATGAGCAAGTCGCTCGATAATTACATCGGCATCACGGATCCCCCCAGGCAGATGTTCGGCAAGACCATGTCGATACCGGACAATCTCATGATGAAGTATTACGAGCTTTTGACGGGGCTTCCGGGGGCCGATATCGAGAAGATAAAGGAAGGCCTCTCAAGCGGTACCCTTCACCCCAGGGACGTGAAAAAGCGGCTTGCCCGGTTCTTTGTGGCGACCTTCTGGGGAAAGAAACAGGCCGATGTCGCGGAGATAGAGTTCGAGCGGATGTTCAAGCAAGGGCTTGCTCCCGACGAAGTTCCCCTTGTCAGTGTTCCGGCGGGGGAGCTTGAGGCGGACGGTCGTGTATGGCTTCCAAAGGCGATGGTCATCGCCGGGGTGGCCCCGAGCACTTCCGAGAGCGTCAGGCTTATCGAG
>CAZSXD010000118.1:0-3826 GCA_964611075.1 uncultured bacterium | reverse complement strand
AACCTCTCCCACGGCGGGCACCTCACCCACGGCAGCCCGGTGAACATGTCCGGCATGTACTTCCATGTGGTCCATTACGGCGTGAGACAGAGCGATGAGAGGCTGGACTACGACCAGATGAGAAGACTGGCGAAGGAGAACAAGCCGAAAATGATAGTGGGAGGCGCTTCCGCATACCCCAGGACCATCGATTTCAACCTCATGAGGGAGATAGCGGACTCCGTCGGCGCATTCCTTTTCATCGACATGGCGCATATCGCAGGGCTCATAGCAGTGGGACTCCATCAATCCCCGATACCATGTTCCCATGTCGTGACGACGACGACGCACAAGACCCTGCGCGGGCCGCGCGGCGGAGCGATATTCACCAATGTTCCTGATTACGCGAAGGCGGTGAACAAGGCCGTATTCCCGGGCACCCAGGGAGGCCCGCTGATGCACGTGATCGCGGCAAAGGCGGTGGCCTTCGGCGAAGCGCTCAAGCCGGAATTCAAGGAGTACCAGCAGCAGATAGTGAAGAACGCAAAGACCCTGGCCGAGGAGCTACTTAAGCACGGCTTCAGGCTTGTTTCCGGCGGCACGGACACGCATCTGATGCTGGTCGACCTCAGGAACAAGAACCTTACCGGTAAGCAGGCTGAAACGATGCTTGACGAAGTGGGCATAACGGTCAACAAGAACACGATTCCTTTTGAGACCGCAGCTGCATCGGTCGCGTCCGGCATTCGCATAGGGACCCCCGCCTTGACCGCCAGGGGGATGAAAGAGACAGAGATGACCGCCATCGCCTCTTTCATAAATAATATCCTGTCCAATCCCGGCGACGAGAAGATAAGGAACGATGTCGCCGGAGGCATAAAAGAACTCTGCAGGAAGTTCCCCCTTTATAAGTAAATGATAAGGATAATCGACGTTTTTAAGGTATTTCCGAACGGCTTCGAGGCTTTGTCGAACATAAACATCCACATCGGCAGGGAAGAGTTCCTTTTTGTGGTGGGGCCGAGCGGCGCGGGCAAGACGACGCTCATGAAGCTGCTGTACAGGGAAGAGCTCCCTTCGTCCGGACAGGTCATAATCGACAAGATAAACGTCGCCGAGCTCAGGCCCCAGCAGATCCCTTACTTAAGAAGGAACATGGGAGTGGTGTTCCAGGACTTCAAGCTCCTTCCCAGACGCACGGTGTGGGAGAACATTGCGTTCGCGCTCCAGGTGGTGGGGAAGCCGCGCTCGCAGGTGAGGCGGCAGGTCATGCTTGCCCTTGAACTTGTGGGCCTGCAGAACAAGGCCGGCAGCTTTCCGGCCGATCTCTCGGGAGGGGAGCAGCAGAGGGCGTGCATAGCGCGCGCCATCGTCAATAATCCCCCTCTTCTCATCGCGGACGAGCCCACCGGCAACCTTGACCCGAACACCTCATGGGAAATTATCAATCTTCTGGACAAGATCAACAAGAGGAAAACGACGGTCATAGTATCCACTCACAACAAGAACATAGTCGATATCATGCGCAAGCGCGTAATAGCGCTCGAGAGCGGCCGCATAATCAGGGACGAACAGCTGGGAGCGTACGGTGTTAAATAGCATTGAATTCTTCGTTTCCGAGGCGTGGACCGGCTTTAGAAGGAGCGGGATAATGAGCTTCGTCGCGGTCGGCACGGTGATAGTTTCCCTGACGATATTCGGAGTGTTCCTGATGGGAGTGGTGAATATCGGGAGCATAATGGGCTCCATCAGCTCGAGCGTGGAGGTGTCCGCTTACGTTGACGGACGGCTGGAGAAATATGAGGCGGACGCGATTGTGAAGAACATCTCCCGTATCAGGGGTGTGGCGAGGGTCAGGTACCTGACGAAGGAAAAGGCCTGGAGGGACTTTCGGAACGAGTTCGGAAAGCGGCTGAACCTTGATGACGCCGTTTCGGAGAACCCGCTTCCGGACACCTTAATAATCGTGGTGGAGGTCCCCGAGCTGGTGCCGGATGTCGCGAAACAGGTGTCGGCAATGCCCGCCATAACCGATGTGCGGTACAGCGGCAAGCTGCTTGACCAGGTGAAAACGCTGGCTTCTGCCGTGAGGGCGGGCGGGTTCATACTCGTATTGATGCTGACCGTCGCGACCCTTCTGATAGTCATAAACACCATCAGGCTCACCGTCATCGCCAGGGAGAAGGACATAGCCATAATGAAGCTCGTCGGGGCGACGAATTCCTTCATCAAGTGGCCTTTCATAATCGAGGGGATAATAATCGGGACCATAGGGTCGGCGTTCTCGTTCGCGATACTGAAAGCCTCGTACGATTTCGTCATATTCCAGATATCGTCTGCGATGCCTTTCCTTCCGCTGATAAGCGACCAGTCGGACCTCATAGCTGTTTATCTGATAGTCGGGTGCATAGGGATACTTCTGGGCATGCTTGGAGGATATATTTCGGTCTCGAAGTCGCTGAAAGAATTCAGCTGAGAAAAAGGAGAAAAACATGCTGTCAATGTTGAGAAGGAAAATGAAGGCGATAATGGTGACCGTCGCGGTCATGTTCGCCGCCTCCATGTTCTACGGCCTTGGTTACATGGGATACAAGAACGTTGAAGGTCCCGGGAAGGGCTCCATAGCCACCATCAATGGCAAAGAGATCGATCACGCCAAGTATCAGCTTACGGTAAGGAACTTGCTGCTCGCGGAAAAAGGGCGTGTGAAGCCGGAAAAGGCCATGCTGTACCAGACACTTGCTCTGGGCGAGATCATCGACTCAACTTTGATCCTCAACGAAGCGAAGAGGCGCTTCCGAGTGGGCAGGTCCGAGCTGGACCAGACGATCGCGCAGATCGCGCTGAACAACAAGTTGCCGGATATTAACGCGCTGAAGGCGGCGCTTAAGAACATGGGGCAGGACTACAACGAATTCAGGAAGGACATAAAGGACCAGATCCTCATCGCGAAGATGATCGACAGGGTCAAGGGCGCGGTGGTAGTGAACCCGGAGGACCTGCGCGAGGTCAGTGCCAGGCACATACTCATCATGCCGAGAAGCGCTGACGAATCGGGAGAATTCCAGGCAAGGGCCAAAGCGGAGGATCTGCTTGCACAGATAAGGAAGGGTGCGGATTTTGCCTCGCTGGCCGTGAAGTACTCGGACGACAAGGCGAGCGCGGTGAAAGGCGGGGACCTGGGATATTTCACGACGGGCTCCCTGGTGCCCGAGTTCGAAAAGGTGGCGTTCTCGCTGAAGCCGGGCGAGATGAGCGATGTGATAAGGACGCCCTACGGTTACCATATAATCCTGGTGGAGGACACAAGACTGCGCCAGGTCAGGGAAAAGGGGAAAGACATCAGCGAGGTCGTTCTCAATGAAAAACGTGATAACGAACTGAAGCGGTGGATCGTCGACCTGAGGAAAAAGGCGAAGATCGAGATAAACGCGCCTCTGCTCAAGGCACACTCATACCTTCTGGGAGGAAGGATGGACGAAGCGATATCCTTTTACAACCAGGCTATACAGGAGGACCCGTCGAACGCTTACGCCTATCTTTTCCTTTCCGACGCTTACGTAAAGGCGGACAAAGGGGACCTCGCCCTGCTGCAGCTGGACAAGGCATCGCAGTACAGCGGAGCCGATCCCAGCCTACTCATAGCGGTGGCGGATGATTACATCAAACTGGGTAAAAGGCAGCTGGCGCTCGAGCAGTACAGGAGGGCTTCGATGATATCGGGCGACAACAAGGACATGCATGTAGAATTGAAAAGCATATTTAACAAGCTCGGCGCGGTCGCTGACGCGTCAAAAGAGCAGGCGGAGATCAACAGGATAGAGAGAAAAGAGAAGTTCGAGAAAGA
>CAZSXD010000117.1:0-3844 GCA_964611075.1 uncultured bacterium | reverse complement strand
AAAGCGCGTACATCCTCGAGAGCATCTTTCTCACAGACTCCTTGTGCGCCTCAATATCGGCCATTCTGATGTTAAAAGCCCCCGAAGAGAGCACGAGATCGAAGTTCCCGTCGAACCTGTCATTTATCAGGTCGACGGTTTTAAAGTCGGACCGCGGATGTTTCTTTCTTGCGAAATCCACGATCTTCGGCGAGATATCTATGCCGGAATATTTGATCCCGACACTTTCCATCAATCCCTTTTCATCGATGAAATCAAGAAGGTGCCCTATGCCGCAGCCCACGTCAAGTAAGGAGATGCCCTTTTGTTTGTTCGTGAATGAGATGATATCAAGGAGCACGGAGAACCTGACCTGCTGGGATTCCTTGCTCTTCCAGTCAAGTGACAGGAAATGGTCCCCGTGTTTTTCGAGAAGTTCTTCAAAGTAACGGGCGATCTTCTCCTTGCCCGCTATCATCAGATGAGGCCTTCCTCGATCATCTTCTCGGCAATGAGCACCGCGTTGAGCGCCGCTCCGCGCCTCAGGTTGTCGGAGACGATCCACATCTCGATGCCGTTGTCGACGGAGATGTCCTCCCTTATGCGTCCGACGAAAGTTTCGTTCTTTCCGGGGCAATCGATCGGCGTCGGATATATCCCTTTTTCCGGCTCGTCGACCACCTCGATGGTCGGGAAAGCGGCCAGAAGCTCCCTTACCTGCGCGACGGACAGCTTGCGCTCGGTCTCTATGTTCACCGACTCGCTGTGGCCGATAGCGACAGGCACCCTCACGGCGGTCGCTGTGACGCGGATGCCCGGGTCGTTCAGTATCTTCATCGTCTCGTTCACCATCTTCATCTCTTCCTTCGTGTATCCATTCCCAGTGAACAAATCTATCTGAGGGATGACGTTGAATGCTATCTGTTTCGGAAGATATTTGACCTTGGGTATCTTTTTGCCGGCCATCAGGGCTTTCACCTGCGAGTACATCTCCTCCACGGCCTCTTTTCCCCATCCGGAAACCGACTGATAAGTGGAAACTACCACTCTTTTTATCTTTGCGACGTCATGGATGGGCTTGAGGACAAGCACCATCTGGGCGGTCGAGCAGTTGGGATTGGCTATTATCCCCCTGTGCCATTTGAGGTCATGCGCGTTCACTTCGGGAACGACAAGCGGGACTCCCGGGTCCATCCTGAAGAAAGAGGTGTTGTCTATGATGACGGCTCCCCTTTTCACGGCCTCGGGGGCCAGCATCTCGGATACTTTCGCCCCGGCCGAAAAGAGACCGATGTCGACGCCGTCAAAAGATGACGGTTTCGCTTCTTCGACCGTGTATTTTTTCCCCTTAAAGGCGACCTTCGTGCCCGCTGTCCTGTGCGAAGCCAGAGGAAGGAACCTGTCCACGGGGAATTTCCTCTCCTCCAGCACCTTCATCATTTCCCTGCCCACCATGCCGGTGGCGCCCAGGACCGCCACGTTATATTTCTTCTTTGCCATTATGACCCCTCTCTCCGGTAAATTGAGCCGATATTATACATTAAAGATGATGCGAAATGTAGTGCCTTTGCCGGGCATGCTCTCGATCTCGATCTTTCCCCCATGATCGTCAATGATCTTTTTCGTCACGGCGAGCCCGAGCCCCGTGCCGGACTCCTTTGTCGTGAAGAACGGGTCGAATATATGTTCGAGTTTCTCCCTCTCTATCCCCTTCCCCTTGTCCGTAATTTCCACCGCCTTGAACCTTGAGTTTTGAATCTTGAGTTTCAACTCTCCCCCGCCGGGCATAGCCTGTATTGAATTAATGATAATGTTCATGAAAGCCTGGGTCAGCTGGTTCGCATCGCCATCGATGACAAGCTCCCCTTCATAATCCTTTTCAACGCGTACACCGCTTTTGATGCACTGCCGCTCGAGAAGCTTGACTATTTCGTCAAGCACGGAATTGACGGATACCGGCCTTTTTTCCGGCCGGGCAGGCCTGCTGAGCCTCAAAAGTTTTTCGATCATTTCATTTATGCGGTCAAGTTGTTTGGGGACGACGGCGGAGAAGTCGGAGATGGCCTCCTCGTCTTTCTCCTTTATCGCCTTCCCTATTATCTGCGAGAAGCCTTTTATCGAGGCCAGAGGGTTCTTTATCTCATGCGCAAGCGTCGCCGCAAGCGTTCCCACCGTCGCGAGCTTATCGGAAAGCATCAGCTGCCTCTGCGCCTCAAGCATGTCGCTCGCGAGCATCGCGTTCTCAATGGAAACCGCAAGCTGGTTCGAAACTGAAGCGATAAGATCGAGCTCTTCCTGAGAATATTCATCCTGTGAAAGTTTCGGGCCCAGCCTCAGCATGCCAACGGGTTTACCTTTTACCGACAAATTGAAGACCGGTCCGCCTTCCGTCCCCGCTTCCCTGCCTTTGGCAAGAACATATCGTTTTGACCTGACATCGTACAGATGGACGGCAACGTCGTCCGCCTTGACTATATCTTTCAGGTTCCTTGCGACGAGTTCAAGCAGTTCGTCCAGGTCGAACGTGTCGCGTATCATCGCGCTCAAGCTCTTCAGGGCCTTTTGATAGTCGTGCCGGCTCTTGAAGAATATCATATCGACATACCGCTGGATCCTGTCCCGGAAAGGATTGAGGAAGACCGCCAGTAAAAGCACGGTGGAAAAGGCCGCGAGGAACGAGCTTACCCCGGTCACGACCTTGAACCCTTCCTGAAGCAGCAGTATCACCAGCACATAAAAGACCGTGACGGTAAGCGTGATTATTGAATAGACAAGACCTTTCCTGATGACGATCGAGATATCAAGGAGCCTGTGGCGCATAAAGGCATAAATGGCGATGACTATGTAAAGCGGGACCAGATAATATCCGAACGGGAATATCGGGACATTGAAGACGGGAAGGAACATCATGGAGCCGCCGGAAAATCCGATAACAGAAGCTATAATGACCTGAAGTATCTGGTTCTTTGCGAGGCCTTTCGAAGATATATAGGCGCGGACCAGTTCGTAAAGCCCCCGTGAGACAAGCACCGCGAACATTATCGAGTATATTACGAACGCCGGCCCGGGATCAGGAAAGTATCGGAAGCCAACTTTTGTCGAAACACTTGGCACAAACAGCGAAGTAAAGCTAACCAGGAATATGACGACCCCCAATATATATGAAGGAAGAATTACTTGATCTTTTTTACGGCCGAGGAAAGCAGAGACGAAATGGACAAAGAACACCGGAATAAATATTGCTCCGGCCAGATGGAACCTTGCCCAGAAAAGCCCCTGCCCGTACGAAGGAACTATCGCGCCCATGAACTGCCCGAAGCTCCACGACGCTACCGCGACGGTGTAGAGAGCAAGCAGGATATTCGCGGACTTCTTCCTGCCCTGTAAGTAGACGAACAGCCCTAGCAGAAGGCTTGAGACCGTATTGAACAGCGAGGCTGCTGCGTGGAAGCTCATCTTGTCTTTATCACCTTCCAGAGGAAAAGCGGCAGGACCAGCATCCGTTTTATCCTCCAGGGCTCCAGCATCAGCCTCCACAGCCATTCAAGGCCGAGATTGCGCATGAACTTTGGAGCTCTTTTGACTTTACCTGATATCACATCCAGGCTTCCGCCGACGCACATGACCAGCGGCACACCAAGTTCTTTCAAATGTTTTGCCGCCCATTTTTCCTGTTTCGGGCTGCCGAGCCCCACGAAAAGTATGTCCGGTCTTGACTCTCTTATCTTTTCGATCACAAGCCGGTCGTTCATCGAATATCCCTGAAAGACGCCCACGACACTTGCACCGATCTTCTCCGCGGCTTTTTCGGCGACCCCTTCAGTCCCGCCGAAAAGGAATATCCTGTCGCCCTTCACCTTCGCCT
>CAZSXD010000116.1:0-3846 GCA_964611075.1 uncultured bacterium | reverse complement strand
ACTGATCTTCCCGCCAGAAGGTTCGGCATGCTGTAGTAAGGGAGCTTGATCTTCAGCAGCAGCTTCCCGATATAATATGTAAGGCGGGAAAGCCTGTAGAACATGATGACCGGCGTTCCGAGAATGACGCTCTCAAGGACTATCGTGCCCGACTTGGCTATGGCAAGGTCCGCATGGGCAAGGACATCATAATTGAAGCCTTCGATGACCTGGATATTAATGCCGGATCCCGAAACAAGACGCTCAATGTGATCCGCGAACTTTGACATCGAGACCGGCAGGATATATTGATGGTCGCCAAGCGACTTGGCGGTCCTGATCAGTATCGGCAAAAGATCTCGAATTTCATGCTTCCTGCTTCCCGGACACAGCGCGATGATCTTTTTCGCCGGATCAAGGCCGACGTGCTTGCAGAACGCTTCCTTTGTCATTTTCGGCTTGACGATATCCAGCAGAGGATGGCCGTAATACACCGAGTTCCCGCCCGCCGCGGAATTCACCTCGTGCTCTTTTTTAAAGATCGAGATTATCAGGTCGATGGTCTTCGCTTCTGTCTTAACGCCCTTCGCGGTGCCCCAAAGCCATTCCTGCGGGGCTATGTAATAGATCGTCCTGATGCCGAGCCCCTTGGCGTATTTTGCGAGGGGCATGTTGAAGCCCTGCGCGTCGACAAGAATAAGAGCGTCGGGGTGAACGGACTTAAGCATTTGCTTCATTCTGCGGAAAGCTGAAAATTGAAAGGGTAGATATTTGAGCGCCTCGATCACGCCGACGGATGACTTGTCGGTGATGTCCAGGGATACGTCAACCCCGGCCTCGCGCATCTTCTCGCCGCCCATCCCGAAAATGCGGACACCGCCTCGCTCCAACAAAAGTGTTGGAGCAAGCTCTCTTGCAAGGTATGACGCGTGGGTATCGCCGCTCACTTCCGCGGCGGATATCATTATTCTCAAAGGCATAAACTCAGATGCCCAGTTCGGGGATGTCCGGGAAAAGCATCTCTTCTTTCTTTGCTTCGGATTCTTCGATGATCGCTTCGCCGGTCTCGCTCTTCTTGCTTATCCCCCTGTGTGATTCCGCTTCGATGAAATTGAGGAACTGGCCGACCTCCGGCGTTTCCTCGCATTTCTTCCTTATCTCGTCTGCAGCATGCTTGACGCTCGACTTTGACATGTAAAGGATCTTGAAGCACTTCTTTATCTCGGCTATGCCTTCCGAAGTGATGCCTTTTCTCTGCATGCCGATGATGTTCAACCCCCTGATGTATCCCGGGTTGCCGTCAAAGAGCATGAACGGAGGGATGTCCTGCGTGACCTTTGAGGAAGAGCCGATCATGGTAAGACGGCCGATGCGCACACCCTGGTGTATGCCGGCAAGGCCTCCGATGACCACCTGGTCCTCCACAACGGTGTGCCCGCCCAGGCCGCAGTATCCGCCGATCACCGCCTGGTTGCCGACCCTGCAGTTGTGCGGGATATGGGCGTAGACCATTATGAAGTTCTCATTGCCGATCTCTGTTCTATTGCCTTCGCCGGATGGAAGATGGACCGTCACGAACTCCCTTATGAGGTTCCTGTCGCCGATGACTATCTCGCCGCGCTCCCCTTTGTACTTGAAGTCCTGCGGGGGAAGGCCGATCGAAACGTTGTTGGAGATGATGTTGCCGCTGCCGATCGTCGTCCATTTCCTGACCACCGTGTGGGCGCCGATCTTCGTATTGTCGCCTATCTTCACTTCCGGACCGATCATTGCGAACGCGCCCACCTCCACGTTCTTGCCAAGCTGCGCCGATGGATGCACGACCGCCGTGTGGTGTATGATCGCCCCGTCGCCCATCGCCTCGCCGAGTGAAAAAAGTATCTCGCATTCCGCGGCGATCTCATTTTCGACCCTGGCAATGCCTTTCATCTTCCCTATCGAACCTTTCATCTTCAGGGCCTCCACCTCGATGCGGAGCTGGTCGCCGGGAACAACAGGCTTGCGGAAGCGCACCTGGTCGATGCCGGCGAAGTAAACGAACTTCCCCTCATTTTCGGGCATTGAAAGGGCGATCACGGCGCCGACCTGCGCCATGGACTCAAGGATGAGGACGCCGGGCATTATCGGCATGCCGGGGAAATGCCACTGGAAGTAATGTTCGTTGATGGAGACGTTCTTTAACCCGACCGCGCGCTTCCCTTCGTCAAGCTCGATTATCCTGTCAACGAGAAGAAAGGGGTACCTGTGCGGAAGGGTCCTGAGTATGCTCTCTATATCCATTGATGTCACCTTGTGCAGCCCCAGAATGTTAATAATTTTAACCGACCTCCTTGAGCATTTTTGCGAGCCTGATGTTCAGGCCGTGTCCCGATCTTATGCCGATCACGTGCGCGCGTATCTCGCGTCCTGCAAGCGAAAGGTCGCCGATGAGGTCAAGGATCTTGTGCCGCACGAGCTCGTCATGGAACCTCAGCTCGTTCATGTAACCCGCCTCCCCTATGGCGACGGCGTTATCAAGACCCGCCCCTTTTGCCAGACTTTTCGACCTCAGCTCTTCAAGCTCTTTCATGAAACCGAACGTCCTTGCAGGGGCTATGTCCCGCATATACGCGCCCGGATCGAACACGAACCTGAAGAACTGGGTGCCTATGAAAGGAACGGGATAGTTTATCATAAAACTTATTTTAAATCTATCCGACGGCAGCGCGATAAGGCATCTGTCGCCGTCCCTCACGACGAGGGGTGATCTGGGCGCCGCCACATTCATCGGCACCTTCTGGTCCATGAGCCCGGTCTTCATGACCGCGTCGCAGAATCCCCTGCTGCTCCCGTCAAGCGAAGGTAGCTCCGGCCCGTCGAGCTCGACCTCCAGGTTCGCCACGGACAACGCATAGAGCGACGAGAGCAGGTGCTCCACGGTGATGACGAGATCTCCCAGCCCCGTTCCCCTGGCGGTGCTCGTAACGCTTCCGGGCAAAGCCGCTACACTTGGCCGGCCTTCCAGGTCGGTCCTGATGAACACTATCCCCGAACCGGCGAAAGACGGCTTCAGCTTCATCGACACTTTTGCTCCGGAATGGAGACCTTTGCCGGAAATGATCATTTCTTTTTTTATGGTTTTCTGGTTCATAAATGCAAATTAACAATTAACAATGACACAATTAACAACAAGGAGGAATTATATAATAATAAGTCGCTGAAAGCGACACATTGTTGTTCATTGTTAATTGAGAAATTGTTAATTGATCAGAGGGGATTTATCCATGACAATCCGATCATGATAACCTTCGGGTCCCGGTAATTATCCCTCGGCGTGTCATTGGCCGCGAGGATATTTATCCCGCTCAGATTGAACGCCGCCGACTCTGACACGTACCATCTCAGTCCCAGGTCAAGTTGGAACACGTGCTCCCCGGCCATCATGTCTATCAGCCCGTAAAGGCGGTCCCCATCGATCGGCGAATCGTAGCCAAGCGCGCCGAGCGGCAGGAACTTGGAATCGATGTTCTCTATATTGATGAAATTCCCGATGAAGCCGAAGTGGAACCTCGAGCCGTTCTGGAGGTATCTCGTGGCCATCATGTAGACGTTGGAAGAGGTCTTGGAAGTGAGCCCCTCCACCCCCATCGCAAAAAGCAATGGATAAGGCGAGGTGTCGGTGGCAAGGCTGTATTTCATGTTCAGGAAAACGCCTTCCTTGATGCCGCCCTCGCCGTCGTCCGTCCCCACGCACCCGAGCTCCATTCCCTGGAATGTCCCGAGGCTCATCTTGTAAAGGAGCGTCCATTTGTCCACGAAGGACAGCGGGCCGAAGTCCAGGCCGAAATTGATGTTCTTGTAAGGTATGACGTCAGCAGAAGGGATGCA
>CAZSXD010000115.1:0-3846 GCA_964611075.1 uncultured bacterium | reverse complement strand
CGCCTGATAGAGCTCGAGCATCGTGTATTCGGGGTTGTGCTTGAAGCTCATCCCCTCGTTCCTGAAGACCCTTCCGATCTCGAATATTTTTTCGAATCCGCCTACGATCAGTCTTTTCAGATGAAGCTCCAGAGCTATCCTCAGGTAAAGGTTCATATCCAGGGTATTATGATAGGTTTCGAACGGCCTTGCCGCGGCTCCTCCCGCCTGCATGTGGAGCACCGGCGTCTCAACCTCCAGGAAACCTTTTGCTTCAAGGAACTTCCTTATCTCGCTTATTATCCTGCTCCTCTTGATGAAAACCTCTTTGACGTCATGATTCACTATCAGGTCAACATATCTTTCGCGGTACCTCAATTCCTTATCGGTCAATCCGTGCCATTTTTCCGGGAGAGGATGCAGTGATTTGGACAAAAGTTCGAAGTCTTTCACTCTAACGGTGATCTCTCCGGTCTTCGTCCTGAAAACATCTCCCGTCACGCCGATGAAATCCCCCATGTCGAGCTTTTCATAGATCGAATATTTTTCCGCGCCGAGGACATCCTCTCTCGCGTAGATCTGTATCTTCCCCGATTCATCCTGAATGTGCGCGAAAGAAGCTTTGCCGTGGCCCCGCTTCGTCATGATGCGGCCCGCGACCTTCACGATCTCCTTGCTGTGTTCTTCGCCTTTTATGTTATCGAACTTCCTGAGGATCCCGGCCGCATTGATGTCACGCGTGAACGCGTAAGGGTACGGATTGATCCCCTTCGATTTAAGCTCATCGAGCTTTGCGCGCCTTATTTTCAGAAGTTCCGATAACTCTTCGCTCATTCAAGCCCCCTGTATATAATATTAAGTCCTTTCAAGGTCAGATCCTGGTCAACATAATCGAATATTTTCGTGCCTTTTGCAATCACTTTTGCGAGGCCACCGGTGGCTATGACCTTTGGCTTGCCCTTGATCTCCCTGGCCATCCTCCTCACCATGCCCTCCACCATCTCTATGTAGCCGTAAAAAAGACCCGACCTCATGGCCTCGACGGTGTTCCCGCCTATTGCCCTGCGCGGCTTCTGTATCCTTATCAGCGGGAGCTTTGCCGTCCTCTCATGCAGGACATCCCTCGATATGGCAAGCCCGCTGGTGATCACTCCGCCCCGATACGCCCCCCGCTTATCCAGGACGCAAAATGTCGTTGCAGTGCCGAAGTCGATCACTATCGCCGGACATCCGTACAATGCCTTGACCGCTGCCGCGTTAATAAGCCTGTCGATCCCAATCTGTCCCTTATTTTTCAGACCGATCTTCAGGTCTTTGATCTTCTTCCAATCCACTACGATCGGCCGCACGCCGAATTTCTTCCAGATCTTTTTCACAACGATCCTCGTCAGCTTCGGCACAACGCTCGCAATGACCGCTGCGTCGAACTTTTTTTTCAAAGCATTGACGTCGAACTTGCCGTCCGACGGCATTCTCATCCTGCCGGCGAGGCGGGACCCCTTGAAATATCCCAGAACGATGTTAGTATTGCCGATGTCAACAGCTAGAAGCATAATGTGTAGGTAAAATTATAACATATGTGAACGTCGAAATCATAATGGCGGGATATTTCAGCGTAAAACTGGCAAAAATCGGGGCTAAAATATTTTATGAAAAACTGAAATCTTTCCCGTTATATGGCGATATATAAGCGGAAAGGAAATCACAAATGAAGAAGGTCAAAGTAAAACATCTCGCAAATCAAAAAGAGCTTTTCGTGAAAGTGGGAAGTTCTTCGGGCAAAAAGAACACCTCGTTCAATGTTACCCGCATCAAGGCCGAATATGACAAAGAAGAAAAGGACATCAGGAACTGGAACATTTTTTCCGGCGGCGGAGTGGGAGCATCGATCGGCCTGATCGCGTGCCTGGCATCAACGATGGTGGGTGCGCCGGTATCATCCCCCGAAATGTTCGTTCTTGTCGGCGGCTCACTTCTCTTCGGTATTATCGCGGGCTTTATCCTCTATTAATTCCAGGACCCTTTTCATCTCATCAGGCATCGGTGAAGTGAACATTAAATGCTTTCCTGTCACCGGATGATCAAAGCTCAGCCTGGTTGCGTGCAGCAGCTGCCCGTCAACGCCGAATTCGTTCTTCTTCCTTGAATATGTCGCATCCCCTACCACCGGATGACCTATGTGCGCAAGATGCACCCTTATCTGGTGCGTCCTCCCGGTCCTGAGGTCGAGCTCAAGCAGAGAATACCCACCGAACCTTTTAAGCACCTTATAATATGTCAAAGCCTCGCGCCTCTTAAGACGTCCGGACCTTATGACCGCGATCTTTTTCCTGTGCACGGGATGCCTGCCAAGCGGCGCGTCGATCCTCCCGGAATCATTTCTGACGCTGCCGTAAACGAGCGCATAATAGATCTTTTTCACTGTCCTTTCCCTGATCTGTTTTGAAAGATTCAAATGGGCGGCGTCGTTCTTCGCAAAGACCAGAAGGCCGGATGTATCCTTATCCAGCCTGTGCACGACGCCGGGTCGTATTTTCCCTCCGATGCCCGAGAGATCCTTGCAATGATAAAGCAGCGCGTTCACCAGTGTCCTTGACGAATGGGACGGGGCAGGATGCACAACGCATCCGCGAGGTTTGTTGATGACGATCACATCACTGTCCTCATAGATTATGTCGAGCGGGATATTTTCCGGCCTTGCTTCGATCCTTTCGGATCCGGGGACCATGACATGAATGCGGTCGTCGGGCCTGACCTTGTAGCCGGGCTTTGCGTTCTTCCCGTTAAGTTCGACCAGCCCGCTTTCAAAAAGTTTCGCCGCCTGTGAACGCGTGATCTTTATTTCTTTTGAAAGAAAAACATCAAGCCGTTCTTTTGCATTCCCGGGTGCGATGATTATGTCGTATTCTTTTTCCATAAAAGGTAAAGCGAAAAAATGAGGACGGGAGCGATCAGCAGCTGGTTGAGTGTGAAGATGTATACATGTACAGGGCTGTACCTGAGGAACTCAACAAGGAACCTGTAGACGCAGTACATGATGAGAGCATAGATGAATATCTGTCCGTCATATTTCTTGCTGTCATACAATTTGATCAGGACAGCGAATATGACGAAGCCGGCGATCGATGAGTAGATCTGCGTCGGCTGCTCAATGCCGAAAAGCGTCACACCGTAGCAGCAGCCGTTAAGAAAGCATCCGATCCTTCCGATGCCGTACCCCAGGGCGGACGCCGGTGACAGCGCGTCGAGAAGCTTCCAGAGGTTCAAGCCTTTCAGCTTTACATATATGAGCACGGTCAGGAACGAGGCGAAGAGCCCGCCGATGAAGACAAGCCCGCCTTCATTGACGCAAAGGATGGAGACAGGATCGTTCCTGAACTGCCCGAAAAAGCCCATTACATAGAAGAGCCTGGCGCCGGCGATGGAGGAAACAACCACATATATGAAAAGCTCCAGAATGTGATCCTCTTTTATCCCTTCCTTTTTCGCATACCTGACCGCCGTGAAAAGCCCGGCCAGAAAGGCAAGCGCGACCATCGTTCCCCACGAATAAACGCTTAACGGCCCAAGCCTAAAAAGGACGGGGTGCATCTTTCCTCCTGATGAAAAGCTCGGCCAGAATGAGGAATATCCCGATATTAATCATGATATCCGCGAAATTGAATACCGGGAAGAAACGGAGATCTATATAATCCACGACAAAGCCGTGCACTATCCTGTCATAGAGATTGCCCAGGCTCCCGCCCAGGATCATCGCCAGGCTCACCTTGAGAAGAGCGCCCGTGTGTTTGATCTTCGCGTAAGAATAGAGTATTACGACACAGATGGCGATCCCCGCCAGTATCAGCCAGAACCTCTGGCCCCGAA
>CAZSXD010000114.1:0-3935 GCA_964611075.1 uncultured bacterium | reverse complement strand
ACTATATTATCCTCATAGCCGGCGCTCAAAGACTCGACCTTAAGCATTTCCATTTATAATCCCAACCTCCTTCGGTAAATCGCATAGAGATGGAGCGGTGCCCCGAACGCGGACATGATGATGCCGAGCGGTATCGTGACGGGAAAGAGCACCCTTGAAAAAATATCACAAAAGATGACCGCAGCTACGCCGGCAAGGATGGTGGCCGGAGCAAGATACTTGTAGTTGAAGCCGGCGAGCATCCTTACATAATATGGGAGCACAAGCCAGACAAGCCCGGGCACGCCTATGACCGGCAGGGCGACCGCGAGCAGGACGACCGCAATGAGAACGAGAAGCGTCCGGACACTTTCTACGGAGATGCCGAGCGTTTTAGCCGTGTATTCCCCGAACACCATGGCGTTCAGGTCTTTTGAGTAGAAGATCGCCACTATTATCCCGATAATGACCCAGGGGAGGATGAAAAGGACCCTCTGCCATGTGGCTGCATCAATGCTGCCCAGGAATGAATAAAAGAGATCGTTGATCCTTAAACCCAAAGCCATCATTAACAGACCGATCGCCGCAAAAAGGGTCGTAAGGGCGAATACTCCCCTGGAGGCCTTTGAATCGATCAGCCAGTGGCCAGAAACCCCTATGAAGATCGACGCCGCGGACGAAAGAAGCATCCCGACGAAAGCCGTAAGCATCAGCCTGGGCATCCTCACCTGCCAGATGACAGCGGCAGCGTTCGAATTATCCGGATGCAGGAGCTTGATGAAGAGCTTTGAGGCGGCTATCTTTGTGGGACCGACTAGAAGGGAAAGGAACGAAAGGATCGCGATCACGATCACCAGGTACAGTATCAGCGGCAATTTATTCTGAAGTCTGCTCATTATCATCGCTCCATCCATATGCAAATTTTGCGATCTCTTCAAGCGCCAGCGTGATCCTGGGACCGGGACGCATCAAGATATCCGTTTCAACACAAAGCGATCTTTTGTCCCTGCCGGCGCTGGTCTTCCGGAAATTCCTGTTGCCCCACACGTCCTTCGGCCTGCCAGCCACGTCCTTTGATGTTATTATAATATCAGGATTTACTTTTTCAACCTCTTTTCTCGACATTTTTATGTAACCGGTCTTTCCCTCCGGCGCGGCATTGATCAGTCCGGCATATTTTAAAAGATCGCCCAGGTATGTCCCCTCGCCCGCTGCGATCACCGGATTCTTGGAAACTATTAATAGAGCTTTTTGTTTCATATAGTCCTTCCCGTTCCTGGCCCTTGCTTCCGTCCATCCGATCCGCCTTTTCATCCTCTGAAGAAGAGAATATGCGGAATGTTCGCGGTTCGTGACGGTGCCGATGGTATTTATCGCGGTGAAAATATCCTGAAGGCTTTTCGGGTCCACGGCAAAGACTTCGAGCGTCCTTTCGACAGTTTCATCCGAAACTGTTTCGGTGAACTTAATTTTCCTTAAAGATTCAATATCCGCATTATTTTCGTCAAGCCGGACGAGGACAAGGTCCGGCTTTACTTTCAACACCTTCGAAGCATCAAGCTTGTCGCCGCCGACCTTCTCGATCTTCTTCGCGTCTTCCGGATAGTCGCATTTTTCGGTGATTCCGACCAGCCTGTCCTGGAGGTTCAGTTCGAAAAGTATCTCCGTTATAGCCGGGGAAGCCGATACTATCCTGGTCGGCGCCCTGTCCTGCCTGAGCTCATGATCCGTCGCGTCCTTTGTCTTGATGGGATAGACTATCCTGTTGAAGCTGATGGCATAGGCGGCACTCAACAATACCGATATGGCAACAAGAACTGCGGCGATCTTTTTCATTTTCTGCTGCCATTATACATAAAATTCAGTGAAATTTCAGCAGATTATTGACGATGAAATATTTGAGGGCCAATATGGTTTTTTATCCCGTAAAATTTGTGCGTTCCGGCGATAGGCCGACCGCGAAATACATAAAAGAAAGCGCGATAGCCGCTTTTCACCGCGCTTCGAGTAATAAAGGGGTCGATCTGTCCGCAATGTTCAATAGCGCCAGGTGGACTTCACATATCCTTGTCACTTTCAACAATGTCCCCATCAGGTCCGATTCTGAACTTTACGGTCTTTTGATCAACCGCGGAATTACGGTCAAAAAAGATCTTGAGTCGCTGCAATGTATGCAACACGCGCTGTCGACAGCATCCTCTTTAGCAATAACAAAATCTCATCTATGGCTTGACCTTGCCTTTTTCATGCCTGCAAAACTTCAAAAGTTCGGGGATTTCGTCTCACTCTTAAAAGATCCTCAGGTGGACATCGAAAGGCAGCTCATTGAAATGGGCGCTTTGACCATTAGACAGCCATCATATGAGCCTTCACCATCATTTCAAGACGCGGCCTATCGTAAAGACATCTTCGGCCGCCTTAACGGGCCGGAATTCGCGGGAGAGCTTGGCGCATGCGAAAGATACAATGTCCGCGTGATGTTCGATACCGTTCCGATCGGTCAGCCTAAAACCCTGATCGATGAGATCTCAAAAATGCCGACGGATATCACAGATGCAACAGTAGATAACATATATGCTTTGCTTGCGTTCGCCATAAGGACGAGGAAAAACAACATGCAAAGAAAGAAGTCGATAATCGTCGATCTCAGGAGGATCATGCCCGATATAATGTATTCACTTGGCATCAAAGAGGAGGGTTATGCCGGTCATTTGAACAGTGATCTAAAACTCGAGACCCTCACATCGCTCTGTAAAGACAGGCTCATTGAGATCGGCGATAAAAACGGGCAAGTTCAGGAGCCCCTTGCTGGCCTGCAGGAACCCCCGAGGATCAAACCCCCGCATCAATCCCACAATTTGCGATTTTTAATATAGAACCTGTATTTCTTATTTGAAGCTTTTGAAAGCCCTATTCTGCCGGACGATGCAATTTGAAACTTTTCCTTTTTGCCTTCTGCAACGATCAGGTCGCCTTTTGTCAGGTCCGCCCGGTTGAACTTCATGCCGATCTTCAATGCTTTCGTCAATTTTCCCGGCCCGTTGGACGTGAGCTTGATGTTCGAGACCGGCTCAAGCGCGCGGATAAGCACCGCTCCCGCCCTGCCGCACTTTTCCGTGACGAAATTCAGGCAGTAATGATTGCCGTAAATGAAGTAAACATAGGCATGCCCCGGATGCTCGAACATCGGAGCACATCTCTTCGTAAGACCCCTGAAAGCATGGCTCGCCGGGTCATTCTCAAGGTAGGCTTCGGTCTCGACTATCCGAGCGACCAAAGCTTTACGCCCTATCCGGCGGATAATGTATTTGCCAAGCAGGTCTTTTGCAACGGATACGGTATCGCGGTCATAGAACTTGCGCGGAAGGGCCTTCATTACAGGCTGAGTTTTTGCTTGGGCGGAACGGTCGGCCTGGCCGGTATCGGAGGCACGCTGTCTTTGCTCGGTATCGCCGGCACGACCCTCTGCTGGATGAAGAAATCGATCCTCGGGAACATGCCGAAAATCGAGGAATACGACCTGGTCAATGTGGGGACGGATATCTTCTTTGACATCGAGGTGTAGAACACACCCTTTATGTTCGTCGAGAGCGGGAGCATCATCGTGAGCTGGATCGCTATGCCCACCACCAGGATGCCTTGGATCAACCCCAGAAGGCCTCCTCCGAGCGACTCCACAATCCCTATGAACGAGACCCTTACCAGCTTGTATATGTTCGCCGCAACAAGCTCGAGTACCACGAAACCGATGATCCAGAAGATTATGAACGTTACCGCGTAGACCGACTGGTCCTGCGCCTTCAGGAACGGCATTATCGTGTAGGAAAGGAACCTGTAAAGCTGCCCGGCAAAGAAAATGCCTATGAGCACCGCAAATATGTCAAGGAAGGTCTTCATTACGCCCCTCTGGATGCCCCAGAAAGTGAAGAACGCGACCGCGATCAGCGCGAATACAT
>CAZSXD010000113.1:0-4025 GCA_964611075.1 uncultured bacterium | reverse complement strand
GCATTTCGGGATGCTTTGAGACAGGAAGGACTGCCCTCATTAACCTCTCTATCGCCTTGACGTCACTGCCCTGGTCCGGCATGGCAAATGATATCGCGTGCCCCTCATGCCCCGCCCTTGCCGTCCTGCCGATACGATGTATGTAATTATTCGCATCATCAGGGATGTCGTAGTTGATGACAAGCTCTATTCCGACCACGTCAATGCCCCTCGCGGCAATATCTGTTGCCACAAGTATCCTGTACTTGCCTGACTTGAATCCCGCGAGAGCCTCCTTGCGCTGTGCCAGCGACCTGTTGCTGTGTATCTCCGCCGCGCTGTAGCCTGAGTCACGCAGTGACCTGGTGATCTTTGTCGCATTATGCTTGGTCCTGGAGAAAAGAAGTACAGAGCCGTGATATTGCTGAAGTACCTTTGAAAGAAGCTTGCCCTTATCCTCTTTTTTCACAATATAGAGTTCCTGTGCCACTGTTTCTACGACCGTGCCTGACTTCGCTATCTCAACGCTTACCGGAAGCTTCATGTACGACCTGGCAAGATTCATTATCTCCGGCGGCATAGTGGCCGAGAAAAGCATCGTCTGCCGATCCCTGGGGACGCTCTGAAGGATCCTTGATATCTGCGGCGCGAATCCCATGTCCAGCATGCGATCCGCCTCGTCCAACACCAATATGCGCACGTTGTCCAGCTGTACCGTCCTCTGCTGAAGGTGATCGATAAGCCGCCCCGGTGTGGCGATAATGACCGCCGGGGCCCGCTTTAACGCATGTATCTGATTCACCATCGATGCCCCGCCTATCAGGACCGCGGTCCCGGAATACATGGCGCTCCTGAGCTTCAGGAACGTCTCTTCCACCTGCAAGGCAAGTTCGCGCGTCGGCACTATCACAAGCCCGCGGCCGCGCACCTGGGAAAGCCTCTGTATCATGGGAACGGCGAACGCCAGCGTCTTGCCCGTTCCCGTCTGCGCTATCCCCATCACATCCTTGCCCTCGATCGCGATCGGAATTGCTTTATGTTGTATCGGGGTGGGTACCTTGAACTTCATCCTGTCGATCAATGCAAGCAGGTTGGGCGCTATCCCAAGGCTGTAGAAATCGCTAATGTTCATAACCTGGTCATTCTGAACTTATAAGGATGATGTGTCAACCGTCAAAGGATAAACTGAAATCCGCCGCCGTTCCTGACGATAAATAAGCATGACGATAGTACATCCTTCAGGAAAATCGGGAACCCGATCGGCGGAAAATCCCTTGTACAAGAAATTGGGGGACATAGCCTCCCGTATGAATCAGGTCGCGAGAGGGCGCGCTCGCGCCGGTGTCGATGAAGCTGCCTTGGCTAAAGGAATGGAGAACTTGCCCTTTTTTAAGGTCACTATGCCGGCTGAAGTTTTGGGGCTGCTCGATGATATACAGAAACAGGCACCGAAGATACTGCCGGAGGGTGTCGCGATGCTCGACCTTGGCAGCGGCTCCGGCTCTTTTGTCCTCTCAGCGGCCGCATACTTCGATTACAACAAATTCTACAAACCTCATGTCACCGGCATGGAAATGAGCAAAATCCTCCTGAAGGATGCCTACAGCATCTCCGATGAGTTGCAGATGACCAACATGAGTTTCTTTGAGAAGGATATCATGATGTTAACGAGGGAGGACTTCAAGGAATACAACGTCATTTATATATTTAAACCTTTTAACACAAACTTTGAGGGCAGTATGGACTCGTTTTTGCCCCGCATACCTCCCTATACGATCGTCATCACCCGCCTCTTCGGCAATGACGTGGGTGTGCTCAGGTCGAATGCCGGCCTGTTCGAACGCATTTTCTCTCCTCTCCATGATAAGTACGTCGGGGAATTCGCGGTTTATAGAAGGACTCCCAAGGAATTAGACGCCTGACCTCCTGCTTTATTTTGAATACTTGACCTTATCCCTGTCCAGCATCATCCTCACGTAATTTATCGGGATGGCAAAATTGAGGTTCTGCCCCTCCCTCATGTAGGCGGTGACGATCCCGACCACCCTGAACCTTCTATCCAGAAGAGGGCCGCCGCTGCTGCCGGAGGAGATGGGCGCGTCTATCTGGAATATCTTGAGCCCAAGCACTTCCCTTATCTGGCTCACTATCCCCTTTGAAACGGTGCTCTGCAGCCCTATGGGAGTGCCGATCGAATACACCTCATTGCCGATCTTGATCGTGTCCGAATTGCCCAGCCTCAGGTAAGGCGTGTTCGTGGCCTTTATCTTTATGACGGCGACGTCCCGGAAAAGGTCCTCGTCGACAACCGACTCGACCGCCAGGAATTCCTTCTGCCTCAGCACCACCACAGCCTTGCCGGCGCCGTAAAGCACATGGCGGCTTGTGACGGCATACCCTTCGTCGTTGACGAAGAATCCGCTGCCGAATCCAAGGAAATGGCCGCTCTGGTCATATGTCAATATGGTGACGACCGGCTCGGAGCTCGACTTTATCCTCTCGCCGATGTCCTTTGACAGCACATACTCATATGCGGCGAAGAAAAGCCCTGCGACAAGGATCGCGACGATCACCGTCACAAGTGTCTTCAGAAATATCTCCAGCAGCCTGTTCTTCGGCTTCGGCTTGGGCAGGTATTCCTCATGGGCCTCGATGACAACGGTCCCTGCGAGGCGGTCCCCTATCCTCCTCCTGTCGGGATTTGTGAAAGCGGCCGCCAGTTCGATCAGCATGCTCAGCGGAACGAAAAAGACCAGGTTCCGAACAAGGGACTGCCACCAGCGGCATTTGACCTTTGTCCTGAAGTCGACGACCCTTAATTTGAACAGTTTTTTCGCGAGGCTCTGGCCGTTCCAGAAGGCGTCCTTGAAGATGATATAAATGATGGAAAGAACCCAGAAGATGAGGACAAAAAGGAAATAGGCGCCCTGCCAGAACGCCAGCTTGGGGTCAGCGCTTATCTCGGGAAGGAAATCGATTAGAGAGTATGCGACAGCGGGCAGAAGTATGAGCTCAAGTATCGCCGCAAGTATCCTTCTGGTCATCATGCTTTTCATGTTCCCGCCTTTTATAAATTAAAACTTATGCCAAGGCCTTTATCCATCCCGGAAACTTCGTTCTCCATCCCCCACGGTATGAAATAGAACACGACGCCGATCCCTGCCAAGAGAGCGCCCATCGCAAGTGTTGTACTTTTGTTGGTGCTGCTCTCAAAGTTGCTGCTCGCCAAAGAAAAACCAAGCCCTAATATCATATAAGTGATACCGGCGAACTGCCTTGTGGCCCTTGTTTCTTCCGCCACGGCCTTCATCTTATAATATATCGCTTCCTCTTTTTCTTCGGCTGGAATGCCGAGTTGATCCGCGATCTTCAGGTCTATTTCTGAAGGGGACGGCATGAATAGATACGCCAGCCCGATGATAACATACATGCCCCCTAGAAGCTGGTTCATTCTGTGATAATCCCGATCGTGCCGGTTATATTCCTCATCTGTATCACGCGGCGTGCTCATATCGGAATTCACGCTTATTATTGCCAGGCCGAAAACCGTGGACAGGATCGACGGAAAAAATCTTGCGTTTTTTTCATTTTCTGCCATCTTTGCGAGCCTTTTTGAAGGAAGCGGGTCCAGCTTCATCAATTTGGCCTTATCGAGAGCGGCGAACGAACCAATGGGTACCTGAAGGATCAATATTAAGACCAGAAAGATTGAAATGGATTTTTGTGCTTTAGCCACCGATTACGACCACCTTTTCCCTGCTCTTTTCGCCTTTGATTATCCTGACGCGGCTCTTTTTCACATTATACCAGTCCGCGAGGAATTCCACCAAAGCCTTGTTGGCTTTCCCTTCGACGGCGGGGGCGGTGAGATAGACCTTCAGCCTTCCGCTTTCCTCAACAGCCCTGTCCTGCTTCGCATTTGGAACGACTTTGACCGATACTTTCCGCATTCAAAGAGCAGTATATCAGAAGAGCCGGACAGCCTTCTATGGTTTTTTACAAAAAGTGAAATTTTCTGAAATTAATGGCGATAATAATAATGAAAA
>CAZSXD010000112.1:0-4029 GCA_964611075.1 uncultured bacterium | reverse complement strand
TCCTTACGTGATCCGCTATTTCAAGGAGGATAAGATAGCCGCCCTCGACAGCTTCACCTTTGAGCAGGAAGGTTACAAGATAACGGGGCGCGACTTGGAGTTCCATCCGGCGACGAAAAGCGGCAACGCCGAAAAGGTGAGGATCAATTTCGGAGACACTTTCCTCGGCGCAAGGTACATGAACATGGACCAGGATGCCTTTGAGATGTACGATGCTTATTTCTCCGGATGCAGCGAGCTGCCAACGCACTATCACGTCTCAGCGCAGCAGGTGGCGCTTTACCCTTCCACCGGCCTCGTAGTCGCTTATTACGCCACTTGCTGGGTATGGATCGCGCCGGTCCTCCCGGTGCCTACTTTCGTTTACTCGGCTCCCGTGCCAAAGTCCAAGTTCGCGAAGCTCAAGGGCAAAGCGGCGGAGGCGCCTTCGAAGAACGTGACGGAAAGGACGGAAGGGATCAAAGCAACCCAGCCTGTCCCGGAGATCGGCGCCAATCCGGTTGACGGCACTTTCCTCAAACAGGGCTTCAACTGGTATTTCAACAAGAAGTGGTACCTGAAAACGTCCCTGAGCTACATGGAAAAGAACCATTTCGGGGGAAGTTTCGCAACAAATTACATATTGAACAATGAGAACGAGGGGGAGCTCAGGTTCGGCAGCAACGAGATCGAGCGGTCGTACGGGGGTATTTCGCATTTCATTTCAATGGGTCCGAAGCTCCTGAGCCGCGAGGACGAGGAGTGGCTGGTCTACGATTACTATAGGCCGGGAGGAAAATACTCATACGAGATCGAGCTCACTTATTCGAACAGGGAGCGGCCCAACCATGAGATCAATGAAGGTCCTTTCACAAGGGTCAGCTACACTCCGAAGGCCGTTTTAAGATCGAACAGGAAGCCGCTTCCCCTGCTCGGCGATCCCTTCACATACTACTTCGAGGCGAGCACAGCCACTGTTTCCGAAGAGGTCCCGGAGGCAGTTTCCTTCATTGACGAGGGCTATGTCACTTCCAGCCAGATGAACAATTATTACGCTGATATCCTGTACGATGCGGACTGGGGATGGCTGGGAAAGTTCAATGGGGGCGTTTCGGGCGCGTCATCCGACTATAACGAGCTCGGCTCCTGGGACAGGGCGATGCAGAACCTTTCCCTTCAGCAAAAGTATTTCGACCGGCTTCAGCTGACCTACAGTCATTCGCATTACATAAATCAGGAAGGCTTCTCGCCGTATTATTTCGAGGGTTACTGGTATTCCCCGTTCGACACGTTCACCGGAAGCGTCAAGGTGAAGGCATGGTGGTCGTACCTTTCGATGAAAGCATCTTATGAGATGCCGGACTGGGACCTTTTCAAGGTGAAGTATGAACTGCTGCTCGGCATGCACTGCTACAATCTGGTGTTCGATTACATCATCAAAAGGGACATCGACACATACAGGTCAGAATTCAATTTTTCGTTTGAGCTTGTGCCAAGCAGGTGGTAGAATAAGTCAGAAGGGGAGGGATAATAAAATGAAAAAGATCTTTTGTCTGGTTTTGTTCGTTTCGATGCTGGCATGCAATGTTCATGCAGGCGGCCCCGTGACTGTCCGGGAATTGAGCGAGGTAAAGCCGGTAGAGAAAGCCAAAATGACCCTGATCGAGTACGCGTACGATGATTTCAGTAAAGTGGCAAAGCATTTCACGCTGGGGATAGGGTGGGGCGGCAACCCGATGATAGGATACGTCGAGAAGGATGGGTTTGGATATCCCAAATGCGAATACGGCGTGAACACCCTCCTTGGCATCGGTGTTACGTGGTTCAGCGGACAGCCGACGGAAGCTCAGATCAAGGAAGCGCTTGCCCGCGTAAGGAGCGAAAAGGGCGCCTACGTCAAGGAAAAGGACGTTCCATCGCTTGTAAGGGAAGCAGTCGGCATTCAATCCCTTAATTATCTTGAGGTCGGCACTGTCCTGCTCATTGTCCCCGAGATAGAGATCGGGACGATGTGGATATTGAACGACAGCACAAGGACAAGGTTCGGCTTCGGCTTTCCGACGATCATATCCTTCGGCATCAACTGGGATTTTTAGGGGGTAGATGAAGAAAGCTTTTCTTTTCCTGGTCGTGCTTTTGTGCGCGGCCGGGTATTGCTGGGGCACGACCGAAAGTCTTCCATCCGACGTTCCTCCAACGCCTGATCCCGTTTCCGGCCATGTTCTTCTGATCATTCCTCAGTATAATTTCGTTGACGACGAATACTCGATACCCAGGGTGGTCCTGAGCAGGGCAGGTTACACGGTCGAGGTCGCCTCAACCTCGACAAAAGAGCTCGCATTGGGAGCGGACATCATCAAGGTGAGGCCCCACCTGACGATAGCACAGATAGACACTGGCAGATACAAAGCCGTGATATTCGTCGGCGGATACATGTCAAAAAAATTCTTCGAGGACAAGGTACTGATCTCAAAAGCAAAAGAATTCAATGAAAGGGGCGTGCTCATCGGTGCCATGGACAACACTCCCTATTTCCTGGCGCAGTGGGGTATAGTAGGGGAGGCGAAGGTGACGGTGAACAGGTCACTCGCAAAAGCCATCAAGGCCATGGGCGTGAATTACGTCGACAAGAACATTGTTATTGACAGAAACCTTGCGACTGTCGATAATCAGCTGTACACGGACGCATTCACAAGCGCTTTTCTGGATGAACTGAAGAAAAGATAACCCTCGGGGCGATATTCGGGTCTAACATGTGTCACTCTGAGCGAAGCGAAGAGTCTCCTAAATGCAGATGCTTCGCTTCGCTCAGCATGACGGTCTATTCGTTTATTCGCTAATAATTCGTTGATAGCTATTCGTTGATAGTCAGGCCTTGCCTTATCCACAAAACTTCTATTTTGAGCATGGTTCTACGTCGCATAATATATCTTATGTCAAGTAGATAAGCGTCAAATCTGTGGATTAGCTGTGGAAAGGCCCTTTGCCGAGGTTACATATAGTTGTGCGCCAGCATGAGATCACGTGGTTGTTGAGGATTCCCAGCACTTAAGTGCTGGGAATAGCGGTTGTTGCTTCCACTTCGTGCCTATGCATACAATCTTTCGGAAAACACATAAATCAAGGCTAAAATGCACCAAACAGGTCACATTATCATTCAAATCCGGTCGAAATCCATTAAAAGCAGGTTGTTTTCATTATAATGGCCGATATTTGGCGTAATTCCGCCGAAAGTTATGATAAAAGTGACGGTAATTGTGATGCCTGGTAATCATAACTTTAATCGTCACCCCGCCCTTGGCGGGGCAAGCCACCCATGCGGGCTACTTTAACAGCGATTCAAAGAGCGTTTTACCGTCAATTCCACCCAGGATAGCTTCTGCGCAGCGCTCCGGGTGGGGCATCATGCCTAGGACATTGCGCTTCTTATTGCAGATACCCGCAATATTGAGGAGGGAACCGTTGGGGTTCGACTCATCCGTTACCCTGCCCTTCTCGTCGCAATAAGTGAAAATGACCTGTTTATTACGCTTAAGCTCCGCCAGAGTGGCCTTATCTGCCGTATAATTGCCTTCCCCGTGCGCTATGGGGATCTTAACGACCTGGCCTTTCCTGTATTTGCGCGTGAAGGGCGTTTTATTGTTCTCGACCCTCAGATCGACGTGTTTGCATATGAAATGGAGGCTTTTGTTCCTTATAAGAGCCCCGGGAAGGAGCCCGGCCTCGGTCAGTATCTGGAAACCGTTGCAAATGCCGATGACAAGCCCTCCCCTTCCGGCAAATTTTGTGATCTTTTCCATTATCGGCGCGAACCTTGCGATGGCGCCGCACCTCAGGTAATCGCCGTATGAGAAGCCTCCGGGCAGTATCACGCAGTCAAGATGGTCAAGCTCGTCTTGAGCGTGCCAGATGAACTCGACGGGCTGCTTCAGGACCCTTTTAACGGCATTGTAGCAGTCGTAATCGCAGTTGGACCCCGGGAATGTGACGACCCCGAATTTCATGCTGTTTCTTTCCTCCTACGCTGAAGCTTCGGAGGACTGCGCCTCT
>CAZSXD010000111.1:0-4045 GCA_964611075.1 uncultured bacterium | reverse complement strand
AGCATAAAGAACAGCTATAAGGGCATCAACACATCTTTCAGATGGGACCAGTCAAGGAACACAACGGCTCCTTTCTGGAAGAGAGCCCATGACGTGCTCCATCATGACCAGTCCGTTTTTACTGACGACGCTAAATTCTCAATGGACGCGGATTATTACAGCTATGTGACGGACGACGGCCAGCACGCGGACGAGAAGCTCCTCCCAAAGTTCACTTTCACCTACAGAGGGTCTTTTTATTCGCTCAGGCTGTACCAGGACATGTACGTGGATTACGACGGCAGGCGTTACAGGGGAGATGACAACGTTTCGTACGTCGAGAAACTGCCGGAGGCGACGATATCATTCAACACTCTGGACCTCTATTATTTCAAGTTCGATTCCAGCCTGAGCTACACGAAGAAACACGAAGCGCAGTACTTTTCCGCTTTTGACAAAATGAGGCACATCACCACGAACATCTATTCCGCGGTCGGGAGGGCTTCCAGGCGCGACGAACTGGGACTGGGGACGGCGCTTACCACTTCGCTTCAGCTTGATCAGTATTCCTATGATCTGGGCGACCAGAGATACCGCTATGAGGAGGGTGCAGGCCTTGACACGGGGCTCTGGGGCTTCTTCAAGAACAACATGAAGTGGGGCAGGGCGAGGGTGGACGGGAACACGCCGTTCTACACCGAGACGCTGGGCTCCCAGCACAATTACATAAACGACACCATCACCTTGTATTATCAGGACAAGGTGAACTTCGACGTCTATGCGGGCTACAATTACATGAACAGCACTTACGATGACATAAAGTCCAAGCTCAGGATCACGCCGAACGAGAAGCTCATTTTCACCGCCTCGGGAGGGTGGAGCGTTGAGAACATCAGGTATCTGCCTCTTGTGGCGGCCGTCACCTTGACGCCTTTTCCCCGGTTCGTGAACACCGCCGATCTCCAGTACGACATGAACGTGGGGAAGCTCATGTCCGCTAATTCGCTCGTCGACCTTGAATGGGGCGACACATGGCAGGAGAGGTTCCATTTCAAGATGTCGAATTACTACGATTTCTTCTATGACAGGTACATGCTCAGGGAGATCGCGTTCGTGAAGGACCTGCACTGCTGGGAAGGCTACCTTTCCTGGAACGAGTACATGAAGGAGTTCCGTTTTGGCATGTCCCTGAAGGCATTCCCGCAATATCCGTTCTCATACGTGGAGAACCCGCAGGGCAATTATTTCAACAGTTTCATGGATAACATGCATTTTGAGCAGGAATCGCCAAGGAGATATTAATATGAGAATTAGAAAGCTGATCGCAATGGCCGGGCTTTTGAGCCTCGTATGCATGCAGACCGGCTGTGCGAAGACGGTGACCACCTTGTTCGAGGCGGACGAAAAGCCGCCGAAGACGATCTCGATAGACGTCACCTTTGCGGGAACGCCGGATGGCGCCGCGGGCAAATACTTCATCGTCTTTGCGGATGCTGCGGGGCCGCAGATACCTTTCGACCCGGAGCAGTTCGTTGAGCCGGGTGAGGTGCCGCAGTCGCCCATCCACGATTATTATCAGGCCTTTTATTTGACCTGGAAGAACTATGTCGTCATCGACGGCCCGGCGTTCTTTGTGCCGGGCGCATTCACTTCCGAGGCGGTGCCGACGAAGGAGGCGATCCATTTTACCACTGACAGCGGCCTGAACAAATTCACCGTCACTTTTGACATGAGCATGGAGGTGTCGTTCGGAGACAGGATGTATTTCGACATAGTGGCCGTTGACAAAGCCTTCAAGATAGTTAAAGATAATCTGTCGCCGGGCGGCAACACAGCGTCGATCAATTATTTTTATACGAAATCGGGGACGCTTGCGCAGGGAACGGATGAGAGCTCGGGGGCGAGCTTTGATCCGCTCGATATAACAAGCTGGAGGGTCTACGTTCAATGATCAATATTCTGCTTTCGGCCGTTTCCGGTGGCCTTCTTGTCCTTGTTTTCCCCAAGCCTGGCCTCTATCTGCTTGCATATGTATCGCTTGTGCCTCTGCTTTTCGCCGTCAGAAGGGCGAGGTCGGTCCGCAGTGCCTCTTTCCTGGGGTTCGCGTGTGGCCTTGTGTACTTTGGAGGGGTGCTTTACTGGATAAACGTCCTGTCAAAATGGGCTGGAATCTGGGCAAATATCGCTTACGTATCACTTGTCATTTTCCAGGCGCTTTTCATTGCCGCGGCGGCCGCGCTAATCAAGGTTGCCCTGGGCATCTTCCCCGGATATTCAATGCTGCTGGTCCCGCTCATATGGACGGCCGTTGAATGGGTCCGGTCACTTGGCCCTTACGGGGTGACGGGAGGAGGGCTCGGCTATTCACAGGCGGATATTCTTCCGATCCTTCAGTCCGCCAGGCTCTTTTCATCGTACGGGATCTCGTTCCTTATCGTGCTTGTGAACGAGGCGCTGGCCAGGACCGTGCTGGAGCGCAGGGCCCGATACCTGATAACGGCCTTTTGCCTCTTCTCGCTCGTCTTCCTGGCGGGATATTTAAGGATGGCGACTTACAGGGAGACCGGCAGGCCCATGAAAGTGGCGGTCATCCAGGCTAACGTGCCGCAGGACGTGAAGCTGGATTACGGCCTGGCGTACGACATAGTGAGCGCGCATGAGACCGCGAGCAGGAAGGCCCTTGCACAGAAGCCTGACGTCATCATCTGGCCCGAAACGGCCGTCACCATATATCTTTTTGAGACGCGCACTCTTCTCGCAAAAGTTAAGAAGCTTGTGAGGGAAAGCAGGACCTGCTATCTGATCGGCACGCCTTACAGGGAGAAGGACAGGATATATAACAGCGTGGCCGCGTTTGACAGGAGAGGGGAGGTCGTCGGGAGATACGACAAGCAAAGGCTTGTGCCTTTCGGCGAATATCTGCCGCTGAGGCCGCTTTTCTATCCCATGCTGGGCGAGAACCCCATGTTCGCTGAGGATTACAATTCGAACCCGCGTCCTTCGCTCCTCGAGACGGCCGGAGCAAAGGCTGCCGTGGCGGTGTGCTTTGAATCAACTCTGCCGTACCTCGTGAGGAACAGGGTGAGGAAGGGAGCCGATTTCATAGTGGTCGCCACCAATGACGCCTGGTTCTTCAGGACGCCTGCGCTCGAAGAGCACCTGGCTGCATCACGGCTGCGCGCCGTCGAGAACAATATGTACGTCGTCCAGGCCGCTAACACGGGCATTTCTGCGATAATCGATCCGCTGGGAAGGGTGGTTAAACGTGCGGAGGTCGACAGGACGGAAGTGCTTTCAGGGACGATCTATTTTCACTGAGCGGCCTTATACAATATGTAAGTCCCCACTCCCCCCGTCAGTATGTTCGGAAGCCACGCGGAAGCTATCGGAGGAATGATCCTGAGCTCCCCTATTGCCATGCTCACGAACGTCAGGAAATAATAGAAGAACACTATCAGGACCGAGAGCCCCAGGCCGATCGAAGAGGAGCTTCTCTGCGGGGAAAGACCGAGGGGCGCTCCAAGCAGAGCAAAGACAAGGCAAGAGAACGGCACGGCGCCTTTCAGGAAATACTGGATCCACAGGTCCACCACGTCCTCGCCCATTTTCTTCTGCAGGGCTATGTACCTCCTCATTTCGGCCATGTTCATCTCTTCCGGCTTCCTCTCGCCCATGTAAAAATCGGCCGGGTTGTACTTGATCGTCATGTACTGTTCCTTGAACCTGATAAGATGCTTGTATTCGCCGTTCTCGGAAAGCAGGTATATTATGCCGTCCTTGAAAAGCCAGGTGTTCTTGCCGCTGTCCCATTTCGCTTCCTTGGCGTTTATTATCTGCGAAAGCCTGCCGTCGGAGAACTCCTGGACGACCACGTTCTCCATGATATCCCCCTTCAGCCTTCCCGCGAAGTACATCCTTTTCAGCTCGTCCTGCTCCAGTTCGGGGATGAGGACGTTGTTCTGTATCTTGAGGGACTTCCTGGCTTGGGTCTCCGCCATGAGATTGGTCGCGGCAAGATTGGACTTCGGCACGACCACCTCGTAGAAGAGCAGGGTAACAAGGCTTA
>CAZSXD010000110.1:0-4058 GCA_964611075.1 uncultured bacterium | reverse complement strand
AGTTGCTTTTCCTGGCCGCGGAGGACCCGGAAAAGGACATAAACATCTACATTAACAGCCCGGGCGGCATCGTGTCGGCGGGGCTGGCGGTCTATGACACGATGCAATACCTCAAGTCCCCAATAACGACGATATGCGTGGGGCAGGCGGCGAGCTTCGGCGCGATACTTCTCTCGGCCGGGACAAAGGGAAAAAGGTTCGCGCTCCCGAACGCCCGCATAATGATACACCAGCCGCTCGGAGGGGCGCAGGGGGCCGCGACTGACATCGAAATACAGACGAAAGAGATCCTCAGGATGAAGAAACTGCTGAACGAGCTCCTGGCGAAGCACACGGGACAGCCGCTTGCTAAGATAGAAAAAGATACGGACAGGGATTTTTACATGTCGGCGGCGGAAGCCCAGACGTACGGCATAATAGATGAGGTCATAGATGTGAAGAAAGGTTCGGGGAAGGGGGCAAAATGACGGACCAGATCGTCTGCTCTTTCTGCGGAAAACCGGAAGGCCCGGACAAGAAGATGGTCGCGGGCCCCAATTCGCACATCTGCGAACAGTGCGTAAAGGTATGCCTGGGCATACTTGAGGACACGGGCAAGGCCGGACAGAAGACCCCGGAAGGCATCTCAAAGGTGCCGAAGCCGAAAGAGATATTTGGAATGCTCGAACAGTACGTCATCGGGCAGGACAAGGCGAAAAAGATACTTTCTGTCGCGGTGTACAACCATTACAAAAGGATACTCAAGCCCGCCAAGGACGATGATACCGAGATCCAGAAGAGCAACATACTTCTTATCGGCCCCACGGGCTCGGGCAAGACGCTGCTGGCGCAGACGCTTGCAAGGGTACTTAATGTTCCTTTTGCCATCGCCGACGCCACCACACTGACGGAAGCGGGGTACGTGGGAGAGGACGTGGAGTCCGTCCTGTCCCGCCTCCTTCAGGTCTCCGAGTTCGACGCAGGGCGCGCCTCAAAAGGTATAATTTACATCGATGAGATCGACAAGATAGCGAGAAAATCCGAAAGCCCTTCCATAACGAGGGATGTTTCGGGCGAGGGCGTTCAGCAGGCCCTCCTCAAGCTCCTTGAGGGAACGGTCGCGAACGTCCCTCCGCAGGGAGGAAGGAAGCACCCTCACCAGGAGTTCATCCAGCTGGACACGACGAACATACTCTTCATATGCGGCGGGGCTTTCCACGGCCTTGAGAACGTCGTAGAACACAGGATCGGGAAAAGCAGGATCGGGTTCAAGGGGGAGGATGAGATAAACGAGCGCATCAGGACGGACGTCCTTGAACACACGTTGCCGGACGACCTTCTCAAGTACGGGTTCATCCCGGAGCTCATCGGAAGGCTCCCTGCCGTGGCGATACTCAATCCGCTGGACGAGAAGGCGCTGATCAAGATCCTGAAGGAGCCGAAGAACGCTCTCATCAAGCAGTACAAGAAGCTCCTTGCGATGGATGGGGTCAAGCTTGAGTTCACGGACCCGGCGCTTAAGCTGATCGCGCGGGCGGCGCTGAAAAGAAAGATCGGCGCAAGGGCGCTGAGGGCGATAATCGAAGAGATAATGCTCGACGTGATGTTCGAGGCGCCGTCAAAGGGGAGCACTGCAAAGGTGACGATAACGGAATCGCTCCTTAAGAAACTGATGAAGAAATCGGAGATCGCGGAGCTGAAGGCGGCATGATGGCGGAAGAAAAGAAAAGTCACGAGAAGCCGGCCGAGTGGAAGGACACCCTTCCTCTTATACCGCTTCGGAACATGGTGGTCTTTCCGCAGATGGTGGTGCCGCTTTTCATCGGCAGGACAAAGTCGGTGAAGGCGCTCGAAGAGACGCTGTGCAAGGAAAAGATGGTCGTCTTCGCATCCCAGAAGAGCGAGGACGTGGAGGAGCCCTCCCCGAAGGACATCAGCTCCATCGGGACGCTGTCGGAGATCGTGCAGATGCATTCGCTCCCCGACAACACGACAAAGATCCTTGTGGAGGGCATCACGAGGGTCAAGATAGAGGGTTACGTTTCGGAAGCGCCGTATTTCAAGGTGAAGATATCAAAGGTCCACGAGCCCGATGACATGACCGTGGAGGTGGAAGCCCAAGTCAGGATGGTGATCAAGCAGTTCGAGAAATACGTCAAGCTGAACAAGCGCATACCCCCCGAAACGCTGATGTCCATCATAAATATCGACAGCCCCGGCCGCCTTGCGGACCTTATCGCGTCATATCTTTCGTTGAAGATCGAGGAGAAGCAGTCCATCCTTGATGCGGTCTCGGTCCAGAAGAGGCTCAAGAAACTGTCGGAGTTCCTGGACAAGGAGCTCGAAGTGATGGAGGTCGAGAAAAAACTCCAGGGGAAGGTGAGGCGTCAGATAGAGAGGGTCCAGAAGGAGTATTACCTCAAGGAAAAGCTTAAGGCGATACAGGAGGAGCTCGGCGAAGAGGAAGAGGAAGGCGCACCCGAGGTCTCCGAGTATAAGAGGAAGATAGAAGCGGCGAAGATGCCTTCTCTCGCCAAGGAAAAAGCGCTCAAGGAACTGGACAGGCTGATGAAGATGTCATCGATGGCGGCGGAAGCGACGGTCATCAGGACATATCTTGACTGGCTCTGCGATCTTCCCTGGAAAAAGAAGACGAAGAGCAAGCTGGACATAGCGGCGGTCGAAAAAATATTGAACGACGACCATTATGGCCTGAAGAAAGTCAAGGAAAGGATCGTTGAATATTTCGCGGTGCTTCAGCTTACGGGAAAGATCGGCGGAACGATACTCTGTCTTGTCGGGCCTCCCGGGGTCGGGAAGACCTCGATCGCGAGTTCCATTGCCAGAGCGATGGAAAGGAAGTTCATCCGGGTGTCGCTTGGTGGTATGAGGGATGAAGCGGAGATAAGAGGACACAGGAGAACATACGTCGGTTCGCTCCCCGGCCGCATCATCCAGTCGATCGCGAAAGGGGGAAGCTCCAATCCCGTTTTCCTTCTTGATGAGATCGACAAGCTCGGCAGCGACTTCCGGGGCGACCCGGGCGCGGCGCTTCTTGAGGTGCTCGATCCTGAGCAGAACAAGGACTTCAGCGACCATTACCTTGAAGTTCCGTTCGACCTCTCGGATGTTTTCTTCATCACGACAGCGAACGTCATAGATACGATACCAAGGGCCCTTCGCGACAGGATGGAGATAGTCGAGATGTCCGGATACACGGAAGAAGAGAAGACAGGCATTGCGAAAGGATACCTTATACCTAAAGAGCTTGAGAAGCACGGCCTCAAGAAAGAACAAGTCTCGATCGACGAAGAAGCATTAAAGGCAATCGTCCAGGAGTACACAAAGGAGGCGGGGGTCCGTTCGCTTGAACGCACCATTGCCACCATATTCAGGAAGATCGCGACGACGCTCGTCAAGGAAAAGAATGAAGGAAAGATCGTTGTCAGGAAGACCGATCTTCAGGAATATCTCGGCGCGCCCAGGTACAAATATGCCCTTGCCGAAGAAAAAGACCAGCTCGGTGCAGCTACGGGTCTTGCCTGGACGGAAGTGGGAGGAGATACATTGCCCATTGAGGTGACCGTCATGAAAGGGAGGGGCGCCCTTACTATTACAGGGCAGCTTGGCGACGTCATGCAGGAATCCGCCAAGGCCGCGCTGAGCTGTGTGAGGAGCCGCGCCGCTCAGCTCGGCATAGATGAAGAGTTCTATCGCAAGAAGGATATTCACATACATGTTCCGGAAGGCGCCGTTCCCAAGGACGGCCCGTCCGCGGGGATTACCATTGCAACGGCATTGGCTTCAGCATTGACGGGAATACCGGTGAAGCGTGATGTTGCGATGACGGGAGAGATAACATTGAGAGGCAGGGTCCTGCCGATCGGGGGCTTAAAGGAAAAGCTGCTTGCGGCCAAAAGGGCGGGAATATCAGATGTGATCATTCCCGAAGAAAATGAGAAAGACCTCGATGAAATAAAGGAGGATCTTCCGGAAGGCCTGAACTTCCATCTGGTAAAGGAGATAGACGAAGTGTTCGATGTCGCGCTTACGAGGAAACCTTCGCCGTCGGAGAAACA
>CAZSXD010000109.1:0-4063 GCA_964611075.1 uncultured bacterium | reverse complement strand
CGGCCAGACTTTTCTGGGTCAGCCCCTTCGACCGCCAGGTCACGGAGGGGAAGAGCATCCTCTTCTCCATTGTCCGGTCTCATGGCTACAGGGAATACACTTTTAATGTCAGGTCATGGAACCGGAGCTGGACCGGTTTCATAAATCAGGTCATCATCGTACCGGGGAACGGAGCTGACGGCATAGACATCGAACTCGCGAGGGCGGAAACAGGGAATTTGCTGTCACTGCTCCGGTCCGGCTGGCAGGAGTTCTGGAGCCCGGGTCCAAGGTTGATCTCTGGGCCGTCCGTGAACAACATGAGGCCCACGACCCTCTTCGGGATCCCGATAAATTTTTACGCCTACGCGGCGGTCCTTTTAACGTTTGCGGCCTCTTTTGGTTTTTATTTGTTCAGAATGAAAGATGCTTCAAGCGCTTTTGGCGCATCCGGCCGTGTCACCGCACAGGTCATCATCGCCTGTCTTTCCTTCATGGTTTTCAGCCAGCTGATAAGCGAAAGTTTCCAGCTGAAGCTTGACGTTTCAAGGTATGGCGGAAAGACCCTGGAGGGGAAACAGATCGAGAGCAACGGTGCCGATCTTTTCTCCTTTTTCATGGACGTGAAGAAGACCCTTCCCAAAAGGGCGCGCGCAGAGATCGTTTTCGGCGGGCCGAACAGGAGCTTCAACGAGTCGCGCGTTCCGCTGCACCTGTACCCGCTTGATTTCTATTCCACAAAGGAGGTCGAGTATATCCTTGTCTTCGATCCCGACCAGGACACCGCCGGGCGCCTTGCCGGAAAGAAAGGCTTTGGTCTCTTTAAAAAATTCAATGAAAGGGCGTATATATTATGGAAAAAGAAATGATAGAGCTTTCTATAGTCATGCCCTGCCTTAATGAGGAGGGGACCATCGCCAGCTGCATTGAGAAGGCGAAGAGGGGGCTTGCATCCACAGGCATGAGCGGGGAGATCATCGTGGTCGACAACGGCTCGACGGACCGTTCAGTGGAGATCGCGGAGAAACTGGGTGCACAGGTGATAAGGGAAGAGCAAAAAGGTTACGGCAATGCGTACAGGAGGGGCCTCGCCGAGGCAAAAGGCGCTTACATAATAATGGGAGACTCCGACGACACCTACGACTTTTCCGAGATCAGGCCTTTTGTCGAAAAACTCCGCGCGGGCTACGACCTCGTTGTGGGAAGCCGCCTCCGCGGAAAGATCCTCAAAGGGGCAATGCCGTTCCTGCACAGGTACCTCGGCACGCCGGTCATAGCGTGGCTGCTCAACCTCTTCTTCAAGACAGGCATTTCCGATCCCAACGGCGGCATGCGCGGGCTTACGAAGGATGCGTTCATGAAGATGAGGCTCCAGTCGGGCGGGATGGAGTTCGCATCCGAAATGATAATCAACGCAGCCAGGGAAGGCCTTAAAATAACCGAGGTGCCGATAACCTACTACCCAAGGAAAGGGGAATCTAAGCTTCACACCTTCAGGGACGGGTGGAGGCACCTGCGCTTCATGCTCTTTTACAGCCCGACATATCTGTTCATCATTCCGGGCGCGTTCATAACGCTACTTGGACTCGTTCTTATTTTCATCACCCTGCCGGGTCCTATCAGGATCGGCGCGCTCACCTTCGACATCCATTACATGGTGCTCGGCTCAGCGCTTGCCATACTCGGCTCCCAGATCGTGAGCATCGGGCTTTTCGCCAAGTGCTACGCGTACACCGAAGGCTTCGAGCTCAAGGACAGGTTCATGTCGGCTTTTTTAAGATTTTTCACGCTTGAGAGGGGCCTTTACCTGGGGATCATTCTTTTCGTTGCAGGCCTGGGGATCAACCTGAACATACTTTACAGCTGGATCAGGTCGGGATTCGGCGCTCTTGCAGAGATAAGGAACGCGCTGCTGGGGCTCACTCTCCTTGTCCTGGGCGTGCAGGCTTTCTTCTCTTCCTTCTTCATAAGCATTCTTCTGCTGAAAAAGGGCAGGTTCTGATGATGATTCTGATGCTGGTATTCTCCGCGTTTTTCGCCCTGATTTCGGGCTATTTCACGCTCAACATCTTTCTCAATTCGCCCGATGACGTGTCCCCGTTCGAGCGGCTACCTCTTGGATACATGCTGGGCCTTATGCTGATCACATGCTGGATGTTTTTCGGCCTCACCAAGCTCCACATACCGTTCTCCGTAGCATCCATATGTATCCCGCTATCGGTGATCGCTGCTGTCGGCGTGCTCGTGTCGATAAAGAGAGCGATCCCGCTTCCAAAGCTGACTTTCGTGAGGGACCTGAGTTCATTGGACTTTGCGCTCATCGCGGTGATATTCATCCAGATATTCTTCGTGTTCACTTCGGTCATGATAAAGCCGGTTTCCGGCTGGGACGCCTGGCAGGTATATTCCGTGAACGCAAAAGCCTATTTCATGGAGAGAACTGCAGAGGTCCCGTCGATCGCCAAAACTATTAGAGGACAATTCGGCAGCCTTTCCCAAACATGGGTGTTCGTCTGCACGGGACAATGGAACGAGATACTGGGCAAATTGAATTATCCGCTCCTATTTGCGGCAGCGGTCGCGCTCTTCTACTTCGCCTTGAGAAGGAGCTCCCGAAGGACACCCGCGCTTTTTGCGACGTCTGTTATCACCACCATGCCTTTCCTGGCCTACCATGCCACGATCGAATACAATGACATAATCATAGGTTATTACCTTTTCTGCGCAGTGGTCCTTATGATGAGGTGGTTCGAAAAGAGGGATGTCGGCCTTCTGGCCGCGTTCTTATTTTTCCTCATATCGACAGTAACGATAAAGAACGAATCCGGCCTCCATATCGTGATCGCCATGACGGTGTTTATCGGGACCATAATGACCGCTCGCTTCAACGATCTCTCTTATATCAAACAATTGAGGGGGACCATGATCTCGGGCGCGGCCGCAGCGGTCATTTACCTGATCCTCACAGGCGCGAACCTTTCAAGGGCGGGAGTGTCGCTTAGCCGCGGGCTCGACCTCTCGAGGGTGCCGAAACTATTAGGTGTGTTCGCCGACTACATGTTCGTTCGCGATAACTTCGGCATCGTCTGGTTCGCGCTGATCATCCTTATAGCGATCAATTGGCGCAGGCTAAGGGAAGATTATTATCTTTCGCTTCTCTCATTCGTCGCTTTAGAAGTGGTGTGTTGGGTGGGCTTTTATCTCGTCGCCGTAGTGGACATTTTCAGCTGGCTCTTCTTCGTGACCCCGGCCGTCAGGAACATGCTCCAGTTCATGCCTGTCACCGTGCTCCTTCTTGGAAGAACGCTGGATATCAATTCCGGGCCCCCAATTGCAAAGCCCGCCGGGAAAAAATGAAGCTCAGCATAATCATCGTAAATTACAACGACAAAGAAGAGACCCTGGGTCTCCTGTCGTCCATGCTCAGGAACACTGATGAAAAGGACCTCGAGATCGTTCTGGTGGACAATGCCTCAAAGGACGGGAGCGTCGATGCCATAAAGAAAGGCTTCCCGCAGGTCAAGGTGATCGAGAACGGCGTCAACAGGGGGTTCCCGCCCGCCGTCAACCAGGGCATACGGGCAAGCAGAGGCGAATACGTGCTTCTGATCAATCCTGACATCACGGTCGAAAAGAACGCGATAGATATACTGCTCGATTTTATGGGAAAGAATCCGAAAGTGGGCGCGGCCGGAGGCAAGATACTCAATCCCGACGGATCCATACAGCTCTCCGGAAAGAGCTTCCCCGACCCTCTCGTCATGCTTTTTGTGACCTTCAATCTCCACAGGATATTCCCCAATAATCCGGTCACGAGGAAATATTACCACTCGTCCGAGGACTACAGGAAGCCTCACCAGGTCGAACACCTGATGGCATCGTTCCTGATGGTGAGGAGGAAAGCGATCGACGAAGTGGGCCTGATGGACGAGAACTTCTTCCTTTACTGCGACGACGTGGACTGGTGCTACAGGATACACAAGGCCGGATATGAAATATGGTACCTTCCAGATTCCGTGGTGCAACACGTGAAGGGCGCCACTACCAGGAGGGAAAGCTCCCGCGACATCCTCGAATACCATAA
>CAZSXD010000108.1:0-4074 GCA_964611075.1 uncultured bacterium | reverse complement strand
TTGTTGCCGCCGGTCGCATCGAGTGCTTCTTCCAGGACGCTTTTCTCGAAATCATTCACCGTCTTTGTCAGGCTCCCCTCTATCAACTTCAACTCTTTTTTTTCGGAGGTGGGCGTAAGCTTGACCTCAGAAGGCAGGTCTTCGGCCCCGATGACCTGCTTGTTCGACAGCGTGATGATGCGTTCCAGCAGGTTCTCGAGTTCCCTCACGTTGCCCGGCCAGTCATAGTACATGAGCGTCTTCACGGCATCGCTGGAGACGGACCTTATGTTCTTGTTAAGCTCTTTATTGTACCTGGAAATGAAATAATCCATGAAGAGAGGGATGTCCTCTTTTCTTTCCCGTAAAGGGGGCATGTGGATGGGGATTACGTTCAGCCTGTAGAACAGGTCTTCCCTGAATTTCCGGTCCTTGATCGCCCTCTTCATATCGATGTTCGTCGCGGCTATGACGCGGACATCCACCTGGATCGGCCGCTCTCCTCCCACGCGCTCTATGGTCCCCTGCTGGATGACGCGAAGAAGCTTCGCCTGCATGGGGACGGACATCTCGCCTATCTCATCAAGGAAGATAGTGCCCCCGCTTGCCAGCTCGAACTTCCCGATGTGGCGTTCGAGCGCCCCGGTGAAAGCACCTCTTTCATGGCCGAAGATCTCCGATTCAAGAAGGTTGTCGGGGATCGCGGCGCAGTTGACGATGACATAAGGCTTATTGCTCCTTTCGCTCTTCTTGTGGATGGTCTCAGCAACTATCTCCTTGCCCGTGCCAGATTCGCCTGTTATGAGTATCGTGCTGGAACTTCCCGCGGCGCTTTCTATGGTTGCATAGACCTGCCTGATACAGCTGCTTTTGCCGATAAGGTCCCCGTAGCACATCCGTTCCCCCAGCGCCTGTTTGAGGTACAGGTTCTCCTTGACCATTCTGCTCCTTTCGAGCGCCTTGTTTATCGTTGCCAGAAGCTCGTCGATGTCGAACGGCTTGATGATATAGTCAAAAGCACCGAGCTTGAGGGAATCGATGGCGGGCTTCGCTTCTTTGGACGCCGTGACCATGATGACCTCAAGGTCAGGGTCGTTCTCCTTGAGCTTCTTCAGCAGTTCCACTCCGTTCATTCCGGGCATTATGACGTCGACCAGAGCAAGGTCAAAACTTTCTTTTCCGGCCTTTTCGAGGGCTTCCGATCCGCTTGAGGCCGCGACCACGTTGAAATCCTTCTTGAGGATGTTCTTGTAGAGGAGGAGCATTTCCTGTTCATCGTCGACTATCAGAAGACGGGTCCTGTTCTTTGCCATTTTCATCACCTCGGCAATATTACCAGCAATAATTATACCAGAATCACAATTAAAAAATAGTTGATTCTATGCTAAAAAGTTAAGTATGCTTTTAACCCTAATTATAAGTGTAGCGATTTTCGTCAGTAAGGTGTCGAAAAACACTACAGTAGAAATTGAAAAATGGTCTTTGCATTTCAACGGATCTCATGTTAAATATGTCCATATGCCTTTGTACAATGTTGAAGCCATAAACCTCCGCACAAGAAATTTCGGCGAAGCGGACAAGATCGTGACGCTTTTCACCAGGGAAAAGGGAAAAGTGCAGGCCGTTGCGAAGGGTGCCAGGCGCCCGACCTCGAAATTCGGGGGCAGGCTTGAGGTCTTCAGCCATAACAACGTGATGCTTGCGACCGCAAGGACACTGGATATCATCAGCCAGTGCGAAACGATCGACAGCTTTTACAGGATCAGGGAGGACGGCGGGAAGCTGAACATCGGGTTTTACATGGTGAAGTTAATTGATATAATGACCGAGGATAGGCAGGTCAATGTAGAACTGTTCGAACTGCTCCTTTCCGGATTGAAGGCCCTTGAGAACGGCTTGAACCGCGAGCTCCTGCCGAGGATATTTGAGGTCAAATTGTGCGAGACAGAAGGGTTCCTGCCGTCCGACGCAATGCTTGATAGGAAACACAGGGCGCTTCCTTCGGTCGTCGAAAGATTGAAGGGCGGCCTGACGTCGGAAATAAGCGGGATGACGGCAGGGGACCTGAAGGTCTCGGCCAAAGTCATGAGGGAGCTTATATCGGACCATGCCGATTACGATCTTAGAAAGTTGAAGGTGATATCTTGACGCGCCCCAGGTTCTCCGCCGTGCTTTCAAATCCTGGATTCCTGCTTTTGTGGATGGGGCAGCTCCTGTCCCAGCTCGCCGACCGCATATTCATCTACGTCCTGATGATACTTGCTTACACCCTGACGAGGTCCAACCTCGGAGTGAGCATCCCAATGCTCTCGTTCGGCATACCGTCGATAATTTTCGGCTCGTTCGCCGGCGTCTATGCGGACAGGCTGGACAGAAAAGGATTGATGGTCGTCTCCTGCATATTAAGGGGAGCATTGATATTCCTTCTGGTGCCGCTTATCAACAAGTCGATAATATTCATATTCTTTGTAAGCCTTCTGATATACACTTTTGCCCAGTTCTTTGCTCCCGCTGAATCCTCGTCGATACCGGAACTCGTCGAGAAGAAGAACCTGATAGTGGCGAACTCGCTCTTCATGATCACATGGATGGGGGCCTCCATGATAGGATTCGGCCTTGGCGCTCCCATCGTGAACCTGATACAGGAAGGAGGGACTTTCGTCCTGTCCGCAACGCTTTATTTCATCGCCGCAGGCCTCATATTCCTTGTTCCGATCAAATACAAAACACCCGAGGGCGGCACTCCGAGAGCTAACGTATTTGCCGACCTTAAAGACGGCATCCTTTACATCAACAAGAACCTTGCTGTGACTTACGCGCTGTTCAAGATGTTCGTCGCTACATCTGCCCTTGCGGTGGTGAGCCTGCTGGCGATGTCTTATGCCAAAGAGGTGCTTATGATAGGTGCGAAGAACTTCGGATATCTTGTGATAGTGGTCGGACTGGGGATGTTCGCCGGGATGGCGTTCATCGGCCGTCTGAGCCATTATTTCAAGAAGACCGCGATACTGATGGTGAGCTTCGTCGTTTCCGGGTGCGCGCTTTTCCTCCTGGCGGCCATCAGTGATATCAGGCTGGCTTTGTTCCTCATCTTCATCCTGGGAACGTGCAATATCCTCATAAACTCATCGGCCCAGACGATCCTGCAGTCGGTCGTCCCGGCCGGGATGCGCGGGCGCGTTTTCGGCGTCCAGAACATGCTCATCAATTCGGCCTTCACTTTCCCCCTGATAATATTTGGCGCGGTGGCGGACATGTGGGGGATAAGGACATCTCTGCAGGTGCTTGGAATAATCATGATAATCTCCTCGTTCGCCGGCCTGCTGGGGCGGGGATTGAAAACTTCGACGTGAGACCTCTTGTCTGCAATTATTACGTTACCCTGAGATGCGAAGGCAAATGCGAGTTCTGCGGCGTCTGGCGCAGGGACGAGAATGAGGCCGTCAGTGAGGCCGGTTTTGATTCCGTCAAAAGCAGCCTTTCGGACCTCAAGAAATCGGGCGTCCTGCTCATGAATTTTACGGGCGGCGAGCCCCTCCTTCGCGAGGATATCGCCGAGATACTCAGATTCTCAAAGAGACAGGGTTTCTTCAACATCCTGACCACGGACGGGATCGAATATTTGAACAAAGCGGAAGGCGTCACGCCTTTCATAGATCACCTGCTTTTCTCACTTGATTCGCCTGACGCATCAGAGCATAACAGGATCAGAGGTGTGAGCAGTTTTGACGCCGTGATGGAAGGCATCGGCATCGCGCGGGCCATGAAGAAGCTTCCCATGGTCAATTTCACCGTGACGAGGGATACGATAGTAAAGATGCCCGAAATGGTGGACCTTGCTGAAAGGAAAGGATTTCTACTTTGGGTGAATCCAGTGTATAATTGGGGCGGTCTCGAAGGTTTTGAAAAGGAATCTCTGGGTTACATAGCCAGGTATTTCGCAAGGAAGAACGTCGCCTTCAATCTGGCAAGCCTGGAGCTGATCAGGAACGGGGGGAATGACGTCAGGCGGCCTGTGTGCAGGGCGGGGACCGCTACCGTGACACTGCTACCCGACGTCTCGCGTGTTTCCCCGTGTTTTTATTATCGGAAGGA
>CAZSXD010000107.1:0-4084 GCA_964611075.1 uncultured bacterium | reverse complement strand
CATTATGCGGAAAAAGATCTCATGCTCCCGCGCTCGCTCAACAACCTCTACGACAACATCAGGGATTTCTACGTCCTTGAGATCGGCGACAAGGTGAAAGGCTGTGCCGCTCTCCACATCATCTGGGAGGACCTGGCGGAAGTGAAAGCCGTGGCAGTTGATGAATCCGAACGGGGGAAGGGATGGGGGAAGAAGCTCGTCGAGGAGTGCCTCAATGAGGCAAAAGCGCTCGGGATAAAGAAAGTGTTCGCCCTGACCCTTATAAAGGATTTTTTCCACAAGCTCGGGTTCAAGACAGTTCAAAAGCGCAGGCTGCCGCAAAAGATCTGGGGCGAGTGCATCCACTGCATGAAGTTCCCCGATGAATGCAACGAGACAGCCGTGATGATCGAGTTCAACGGCGAATCGCATGCCCCGTCAGCGAAGTAGGTCCGTCCCCAAGATGCGCATGTGGGGCCTGCCGTCCACGAGGAAAGTATCATCGCAGGTCATTCAATCAAAGAAAAGCAAGCTGAAGAAACGCGCTGTCCGCAAAGAGATCCTCAGGAAGGAATTGAAAGGGAATTAGTCGAAAAAGGTCTTTGCTACGTCCAGGAAGTCCTTGTCCACGGTCTTGAGTGTGCCAACCGCCGCCTGAAGCGGGACCGCGACGATCTTGTTCCCCTGAAGTGCGACCATCTTGCCCCAGTCCTTCTTTGCCACCAGGTCTATTGCGGCGATGCCGAACCTTGTTCCCAGCACCCTGTCGAACGCCGTCGGTGAGCCGCCTCTCTGGATGTGTCCGAGGACGGTCGATCTTGTCTCAAATCCCGTGCGTTTCTCTATTTCTTTCGCAAGCGCCTCGCCGATCCCGCCCAGCATCACATGGCCGAAGCTGTCGAGCTCTTTCGCTTTGGTCATGAACGACGAGGCATCCTTCGGCAGGGCGCCTTCCGCGGCGCAAACTATGCTGTAATTCTTTCCCTTCGCATGTCCTCTCTTCAGTATCGCGCAGACCTCCTCGATATCGAATTTCTCTTCGGGAACAAGGACCATGTCAGCGCCTCCTGCGATCCCGCCGTAAGCCGCTAGCCACCCTGCGTGGCGCCCCATCACTTCAACGACCAGAACCCTGTCGTGTGAATCAGCCGTGGTGCGCAGCCTGTCTATGTTCTCCATTATTATGTTTATGGACGAATCGAACCCGAAGGTGAAATCGGTGGCGTTAAGGTCGTTGTCTATAGTTTTCGGGGCGCCGACTACCGGCACTCCCATCGCGGCGAGCTTATTGGCAACGCCGAGCGTATCTTCTCCACCGACGGCTATCAATGCGTCCATTTTCAGGGCTTTGAATGCGTCCTTGCATTTTTCGAAGCCGTTCTCGATCTTGGCGGGGTTCGTCCTGGAAGTGTGGATTATGGTGCCGCCCTTCGCGAGGATGTCCCGGACGGACTCAAGCGTCAGCGGGACAGAATCCGGCTCGACAATACCTTTCCAGCCTCGAAGCACGCCTATCATTTCATATTTATATTCCGTGATCCCTTTTACGACCGCGCCCCTGATAACCGCGTTAAGCCCCGGGCAATCCCCTCCGCCTGTCAATATCCCGACTCTCATTACATTTCCTCCTTTAAGCTTTTCCCGCCGAACCCAGGACCTCGATGTTCTTATGCTTGTACATTTCCTTGAGCGCATCCCTCGCCGGGCCCAGATATTTCCTGGGGTCGAATTCCTCCGGCTTCTCGACGAACACTTTTCTCACGGCCGCGGTCATTGCCAGTCTTCCGTCGGAATCGATGTTTATCTTGCAGACCGCCGACTTTGCGGCCTCCCTCAGTTGTGACTCCGGTATGCCTATGGCATCTTTGAGTTTTCCGCCCATTGAATTTATGGTCTTTACAATGTCCTGCGGGACGGAGGACGATCCGTGGAGCACTATCGGGAATCCCGGCAGCCTCTTCTCTATCTCGTGAAGTATATCAAGCCTGATCTCCGGCTTGGTCCCCGGTTTGAATTTGTATGCTCCGTGGGAAGTGCCTATGGAGATCGCAAGCGAATCGACACCGGTCTTACCGACGAAATCCTGGACTTCCGCGGGCTGAGTGTAAGTGTGCTTTTCGGCTTTCACCGCATCCTCAATTCCCGCCAGAACTCCAAGCTCACCTTCGACCGTCACGTCATATTTATGCGCGTATTCGACGACCTTTTTTGTAAGTGCCACGTTCTCGTCGTAGGGGCGGTGGCTGCCGTCGATCATGACGGAAGAAAAACCGTACTCTATGCATGAAACGCACAGTTCAAATGTGTCGCCGTGGTCCAGGTGGAGGCAGATCGGGATGTTGGACTTAAGGTCTTTCCTTGTCATTTCAACCGCGCCCTGTGCCATATATCTGAGAAGCGTGGCGTTCGCATATTTTCTCGCGCCGCTCGAGACCTGAATGATGACAGGAGAATTCGTCTCCGCGCATGCCATCATTATCGCCTGGAGCTGCTCCATGTTGTTGAAATTGTATGCGGGAACGGCGTAGCCTCCGGTTATCGCCTTCCTGAACATTTCTCTCGTATTTACAAGGCCCAGATCCGAATACTTGATCATTCTTCCTCCCTTAATATTTTATTATCTTCGCGAATGACACAGCTTCGAGGCTTGCGCCTCCCACAAGAGCGCCGTCGATGTTCTTCTGCGACATCAGGTCGGAGATGTTCTCCGGCTTGACGCTTCCGCCGTATAATATCCTTGTCGAATCAGCGACATCAGCGCCGAACATTCCCGCCAGGGTTTTCCTGATATATATGTGTACTTCTTCCGCCTGAGCGGGGGTCGCCACTTTTCCCGTCCCGATCGCCCATACCGGTTCATAAGCTATCACGATCTTCGCCGCCTGTTCCTTTGAGAGCACCCCGAGGCCTTCGCGGATCTGCTTTTCGTTGACCGCAAAAGTCTTGCCCGATTCTCTTTCGGCGAGGAGTTCGCCGATGCAGACGATCGGCGTCAGCCCGTGCTTAAGAGCGGCAATGGTCTTTTTTCCGACGGTCTCGTTCGTTTCATGGAAAAATTGTCTTCTTTCTGAGTGTCCGATTATTACATGGGTGCACCCCGCGTCCTTGATCATCGGTGCGGAAATTTCGCCTGTGAACGCGCCTTTGTCTTCCCAGTACATGTCCTGTGCGCCCACGTTAATGTTCGAGCCTTTGAGTACCTCGCAGACGGCTTTCAGGGAGGTGAAAACGGGGCAAACCAGGATCTCTCTGTCTTTCACGTCGGATACAAGGGGCTTCAATTCTTTGACCGTGCTGACGGATTCGTCAATGGTCTTTGCCAGCTTCCAGTTGCCTGCGATCAGAGGCTTGCGCAATTTACAGTTCCTTTCTAATTATGAACAAGCGGAGTAAGGATTATAGCACGTCCAAAAAAGCCGTGTAAAGATGAAATTAAATGCCGTACACATCGATAATTGTCATGGAAAAGGAAGCGAAAAATGCCGTCAGAACATAATGCTATTGTGCCGTTCAAGGCTAGGCCGTCCGCTATGGTGCCTTACCGGAAAAATGTCGTGCTCTGGCATTACGAACGCGTAATGCAGGCACGCATGGGCATCGCGATCGTAGAGCTTGAACGGGCCTCTCAATTACTCGGCCGCAACGACATCCTTGGGATGCTCCTGTGCATCCGTAATATTACACGCATGCGCCTGGACCTTCCTCGTGATTTCAATTGGACGATGTCCTTTTTGCTGATAATGGGGACATCGACGATATTGGGCCACAGGGAAATGCTTTCACGGGAGGATGCGATGGCCACGAAAAAGGTCATCTACGACGCGCAGGCTGTGAGGCAGAGCACGATAGCCGAGGAGCACAAGATCGAGAGCCTGATGGCCAATCTCGCGCGCCATTTGAGGCTGTATATGGAAGCCAGAAGGATCGAGGGGTATGGTCCGGAGGTCGAGAAGATCCTGTTGGAGATGGAATCAGGGGCGCAGGATCCATTATTGACCCCACCCGACCGATAATCAACCTTATGTAAAGTCAGCCTCATGATCATTGACACCTCCCCGCACAGTTTTCCCTCTTACTTTCTTTTGCTTGATCAAAAGAAAGTAAG
>CAZSXD010000106.1:0-4114 GCA_964611075.1 uncultured bacterium | reverse complement strand
CTTATCCTCTCACGATCGGAAGGAACGCTTTTGATATCCAAGCTTTCGCGAATGACGGGATGGTCGTTGATGCCAAAAAGATCAGGGTCCTGCGATTGGTCACCTTCAGCGATGTTCCCGCCGATTACTGGGCAAGGGACGCCGTGGAGATCCTGGCGACGCTTGGTATAATATCCGGATTCCCCGACGGCACTTTCAAGCCGGACAAGACCATCAGCAGGGCGGAGCTGACCACCCTTTTGATCAAGACCAGGAATCCCGGAACAGCGGAAGGAGTTGACACGCAATTCGGCGATGTGAAAAAGAACCATTGGGCATCGTTCTTCATAAAGAGCGCAGCGGACATGAAGCTCATTACCGGATACCCCGATAGGACTTTCAAACCTTCCAGGCCGATGAACAGGGCCGAGGGGGTCATGATACTGACAAGGTTCGCAGGTCTCAAGGAACCAGAGGTCCTCCTGGAAGGGCCTTTTTCCGACGTGCCGGGACGCCATTGGGCGGCAAAAGGCATCATGGCAGCCAGGAGCGCAGGCCTGCTGGTGTACCTGAACGAAAAGCCCTTTGAGCCGAGCAGGGCGCTGACCAGGGCCGAAGCCGCGGAAATGCTCTCAAGGACCTCCTTTGCCGTGCAAAAGATCGATTCACTCAAGGATTTTGACTCTTATTAAAAAATATGCAGGAAAAAATCAGGTCGCTGGTACAAAAAGCAGTCGGCAGCTCGCTTGAAAAAGTAGAGATAGAGAGCCCGAAGAACGAGCAGTTCGGGGATTACTCGACCAACGCTGCGATAATACTGGGCAGATCGCAGGGCCGTCAGCCCCGCGCGCTGGCCGAGGAGATCATCCGGGCGCTGAAGGCGGCTGATATGGCGGGGATATTCATCAGCATAGAACCGTCGGCGCAGGGTTTCATCAATTTCAGGTTAAGCCAGCAGGTCCTCACAGAGAATCTCACAGAAATAATCAAAAAGAACGCACGGTACGGCGGCTCGGATATCGGCTCCGGCAAAAAGGTGCTTATTGAATTCGTCAGCGCCAATCCGACCGGTCCGCTCCACATAGGGCATGGGAGATGGGCGGTAATAGGGGATGTGACCGCCAGCGTCCTAAGTGCGGCGGGGCACCATGTAGAGCGGGAATTCTACGTAAATGACGCGGGCGAACAGGTGTCGAAGCTTGAACGCTCCATAGCGGCGAGGTTGGCGGGCGAAGAAGTGCCGGAGGGCGGCTATGCGGGGCATTACGTTTCCGAGCTCGCGGACAGGCTTAAAGGGACAAAGAAAATCAGGGAAGAGGCCCTGCGCATCCTTCTTGACGGCCAGAAACAAACGCTTGAAAAGCTGGGGGTCAGATTTGACAGGTGGTTCCATGAATCAGAGCTCCATGAGAAAGGGAAGATCGGCGAGTGCGTCAAGGAGATCGAAAAAAGGGAGCTGACCTTCCGGGAAGGGAACGCAGTCTGGTTCAAATCCAGCGAGTTCGGCGATGACAAGAACAGGGTCCTGATAAAGGAGGACGGCACTCCCACTTATTTCGCGGCGGACATAGCTTATCACATAGACAAGTTCGGAAGAGGCTATGACCTGCTCATAAATGTCTGGGGCACGGACCATCACGGCTACGTCGCCCGCCTTAAAGCTGCGCTCGTTGCACTCGGTTACCCTTCCGAAAAGCTTGAGATAATTATCGGGCAGCTCGTGGCGCTCTACCGCGGGAAGGAGCTCATACGGATGAGCAAAAGGACCGGCGAGATGGTAACTCTCGAGGAAGTGATAGAGGAGATCGGGCGCGACGCGACAAGGTATTTCCTGGCAAAGAGCAGCCCCAATACGCACCTTGACTTCGACCTGGAGCTGGCGAAATCAAAGACCCTCGAAAATCCCGTTTATTACGTGAGCTACGCCCATGCAAGGATAAGGAGCATAATCGCTGAGGCGGAGAAAAGCGGGCTGGCTCCGGAAGGCAGCGCCAAGCTCGACCTGCTATCAAAAGTTCCCGAGCGGAAGCTGATGGTGAAGCTGCTCAAGTTCACCGATGAGGTCGAAAATGCCGCACTGTACAGGCAGCCCCACAGGCTGACGATATATGCGGAGGAGCTTGCCGCGATATTCCACAATTATTACCATCAATACAGGGTGATAAGCGACGACAAAGAGCTCTCCCGCGCAAGGCTGACCCTTGCTTCGGCAACTTCAACAGTGCTCAGAAATGTGTTAAAATTGCTCGGAATCGAGGCTCCCGAGCGGATGTAGCTTTTAAAAGATCGGAGGTTCCATATGAAAGAGGCGTTTTTTAAGGGGCGGTTTGTGCCCTTCGGGGACGCCAAAATAGGCATTATGACACATGCCTTCAATTACGGGACCGGTGTCTTTGAAGGCATTCGCGGATACTGGAACAGCTCAAAGGACCAGATGTTCATCCTGAAGCTGAAGGAGCATTACCAAAGGCTGCAGTTTTCGGCCGCCTCCATGAAGATACAGCTGAAATATCCGCTTGAGGAATTAGTTAAAATAACAGCTGAGCTATGTAAGCGCAACAACTACAGGGAAGATATTTATATCCGCCCCATAGCATACAAGTCCCAGGAAAAGATCGGACTGGGGCTTACAGGGATCGAAGATGATTTCTGCGCTTTTGTTTCTCCCTTCGGTGCATACCTGGACATTTCAAAAGGGATAAGCGTTTGCGTATCATCCTGGAAGAGGATCCCCGCGGAGTCCCTGCCTTTAGGTGCTAAGATCACCGGCGCTTATGTGAATTCCTCGCTCGCAAAAGCGGAAGCTCTGGAAAAAGGTTACGATGAAGCGATACTTCTTTCAACGGACGGGACCGTGGCCGAGGGCTCGGGAGAGAACCTGTTCATTGTCAGGGACGGGACGCTGATCACCCCGCCGCTTGAAGAGATAATCCTGCCCGGGATAACCCGGGGCTCTCTCATGGAACTTGCAAGAAAAGAGCTTGGCATTCAAACCCTTGAGAGGTTCGTTGCAAAAGCAGAGCTGTTCGAGGCAGATGAGCTGTTCTTCTGCGGAACAGGCGCCCAGATATCGTCGATCGTGAAAGTGGACGGCAAAGTAATAAAAGACGGAAGGGTAGGACCGATCACGAAGAAACTGCAGGACGTTTATTTCAAGGCCGCGAAAGGGGATAACCCGAAGTACAAGGATTGGCTTACTCCGGTATACTGAAACGTGAAAAAAGGCATTGGAATAGATATTATCGAAATAGACCGCGTAAAATCCGCTGTCAAGCAGTATAAGGACAAGTTCCTTAAGAAAATATTCACTGACAGGGAGATATCGTATTGTACAAAGAGGAAAGCTCTTCGCTTCCCGGAGCTTGCCGCAAGGTTCGCGGCCAAGGAGGCGTATTCAAAGGCCATCGGGACGGGCATAAGAGGGATAAAATGGAAGGAGATCGAGATACTTAACGGCGACAACGGCCAGCCTCGTATTTATGTAAAGGGTAAACTTAGAAGGAGCGCCCTTGTAAGCCTCTCGCACAGTTCAAGCTGCGCGAACGCCGTGGTGATGCTTACATGAAAGCTATAACAGCGGATGAAATGAGATCGCTCGAGAAGTTCGCAGTTGACGCGGGCATATCCCGCAGGATACTCATGGAGATCGCGGGTATGAAGCTTGCCACTATCGCCCTCCACGAGATAAAGAGAGCAAGAAAGGCCGTGGTCGTGTGCGGCAAGGGCGGCAACGGCGGCGACGGCCTGGTCGCAGCAAGACATCTAATTTCCGCTGGAATTGACGTCCGCGTTTTTCTTCTTTTTCCGGAGGACAAGCTTTCATCTGCCGAGGCGGGGGATAATCTGGCCGTTCTTAAGAACCTTTCGGCGAAGATCACCACATTGGAAAGCGCTGCCCTCGAAGTCTTCAGGTCTTCCCTGCGGGACTGCGACATCGTCATTGACGCGATCTACGGGACCGGTTTCAGGGGGGAAATGGAAGAGCACCCCGGGGCCGTTATCGAACTGATAAACAATGAAAAGATGACCATTAAGGACCGGAGGCCTTATTTCGTTATAGCGGTCGATGTCCCTTCCGGAGTTGATGCCACGACGGGCGAAGCCGCAGGCACATCGGTGAAAGCGGACATTACCG
>CAZSXD010000105.1:0-4182 GCA_964611075.1 uncultured bacterium | reverse complement strand
TCCATGCCAGCGACCATCAGGATCTGCTTGAAAAGCTGCGGGGACTGCGGCAGCGCGTAGAACTTGCCCGGATTGACCCTGGAAGGCACCAGGTAGTCCCTTGCCCCTTCAGGGGTCGACTTGGTCAGGAAAGGCGTTTCTATCTCAAGGAAGCCATCCTTATCGAGGAAATCCCTCGACGCGGATATGACCTTATGCCTGAAAATGAGGTTTTCCCTCATTTCATCCTTGCGGAGGTCTATATAACGGTATTTCAGCCTCACATTCTCGTCCACAGGCTGTCCCGGATCGGCTATTTCGAACGGAGGGGTCTTTGAAGGATTGAGTATTTCGACGCTCGAAGCCTGCACTTCTATCTCTCCCGTCGGGATCTTCGCGTTTACCATGTCCCTGGAGCGTTCCACAACGGTGCCTTTGATCAGGGTGACGAATTCCGGCCTCAGTTTTTCCCCTATTTTGTGCAGGTCCTTATTCGTCACGTCAATCGTCACCTGGACTATTCCGCTCCTGTCGCGCAAGTCTATGAATATCAGGCCCCCGTGATCGCGCCTCCTGTGCACCCAGCCGGCCAAAATGACCTCTTTTTTGACATGCGACCTGCGTAATTCCCCGCAATTATGCGTTCTTTTCATTCTTCTCTCTTTTCTAGCGTATGATACCCCACATTAAAATGTGGGGTATACCTCTCACTATATCATTCCCCACAATTTATTGTGGGGTTCTCCCAACCCTCCTCAAAATTTCCTCGAATTTGACCTTTTCCTGGGTCTTTTCCTTCATGGATTTGATCACTGCAAGGCCGTTTTTCAGCTCATCCTCACCGATTATTATAGCAAACTTCGCGCCCGTCTTATCGGCGGTCTTCAGCTGTGAATTTAGGCTCCTGCCCTGGTAATCCATGTCCGCCTTGACACCCATTTTCCTTAAGTTCTTCAGGACTTCGAAGGCTTTCAGCTTCGCTTGCTCGCCAAGCGCGCATATGTAAACCTGAAGTCCCTGCTCCTCTGATGTCCCGATATCCCGATCCCCAAATAACATGACCAGCCGGTCAAGTCCTATGGCAAAGCCCACCGCCGGGGTCGACTTGCCTCCCAATTCCTCAACAAGCGTATCATACCTTCCCCCTCCGCAAACAGCATTTTGGGCGCCGAGGGACTTCGAAATTATCTCAAAAGTGGTCCTGGTATAGTAATCAAGGCCCCTCACGAGCCTTTTGTTGATCTTATATTTGATATCGAACCTGCCTAAAAGCTTGAGAACAGCATCGAAATTCGGCTTGCATTCTTCACAGAGGAAATCTCCGGACCATGGGGCCTTTTCGATCACTTTCTGGCACCCCGGATCCTTGCAGTCAAGGACGCGGAGGGTGTTCTTTTCGATCCTGGCCTTGCAGGTTTTACAAAGCTCTGAGGTTTTCGACTGAAGATATTTCTTCAATTCTTCCTTGTATTTCGGCCTGCACTTCGCGCAGCCAACGGAATTCACATCGACTTCCAGGTCTTTCAGGCCGATCTCCTTGAAATACCTTACGCCGAGGTCGATCACTTCAACATCAATAAGAGGGTCGGACGAGCCGAAAACTTCCACTCCCGCCTGATAGAACTGCCTCATCCTTCCCGCCTGAGGCCTCTCGTACCTGAACATCGGACCGAGGTAGTAAAGCTTGACCAGCTCATTCTGGCCAAAAAGGTTGTTCTCGATAGCTGCACGGACGACGGGGGCTGTTTCTTCGGGCCGGAGGGTGATCGAACGCTCGCCTTTGTCGACGAAAGTGTACATTTCTTTACCGACAATATCGGTGGACTCACCGATGCTCCTAGTGAAAAGTTCAGTGGCTTCGAAAATTGGAGTGCGTATTTCAGCGTAATTGTAGCTTTCGAAGACGCTTCTGGCCTTATCCTCGATGAACTGCCAGGTCCTGATCTCGGACGGCAGGATGTCGCGCGTGCCTCTTTGGCGGGAGTATTTCATGGAGAGGATTATAGCATAGAATGGGCCGGTCCCAGAAATATTTATTCCGGTCTACCTGATGAGGTTCATCTGGATCTCTGCCTGGGCCATAAGCTCGTTCGCCCTTTGGTAATCTCCGGCTATATTCGCTTCTCTGGCTTCCCTGAGAAGTCTTTTTGCCTCTTCTTTCGCAGAGGCCTGTTTCTTTTTTGCCTCTTCGGCTTTGACGTCCACGTCCAGGTTGAAAGTCCAGCAGCCGTTCTTTGTCGCGTTCTTGACAGCGGTAAGAGCCTGATCCGCAAAGTGGGTCATTCTTTCACGAGCAGTGAAGTTCAGCCGCTTTTTGATTTCTTCCTGCAACTTCTCATCCTGCGTCCTTTTGAGCTCATCCTGCAGTCTTTTCTGTTCTTCCAGATAATCCTGATAAGAAGATGCGCCTATGCTGACAGTGACAACTTCAAGCTCTCCAATTGAATTCCTGTGCTCATTCTCTTCGAACGGCTTTCCCTCATGTGTGAACCTCTTTTTTGACGAGATATATTTCAGAAGTTTTAAGCCGAGCCCGTTGGCGCCCGTATTCTCGTAGCCTTTCTCGATGCGGGGAAGGATCACGGTGATCTCTTCTCCGCCGTACCTGCCGCTGGTCGTGTCGTCTACGTCCCCGGCTTTTGCCGCCTGCTCCTTGAAGAATTGTTTTATCTCAGCAGTGACCTCCTGCAATATCTTGTCGCCGGTCTGATGGCCGTACTTGTCGTTGATCTTAGACTTGAAGTTATCGAGGTCGAGCATCATAAGAACCAAAGGCCAGCCGTGCTGCTTTGCTTTTTCTATCTCGGAGTCAAGGGCGTTCTCGAACGGCTTTCTGCGCAGAAGTTTTGTGAGATCGTCCTCCCTGGCCATCACCTCGAGCGCGGCATAGGCCTTTCTCAGTTTCGCCTCCGACCTGACCAGCTCTTCCATTTGGATGGTGTTCGTAGTTGAAAGAACTATCTGGTTGTTCCCCTGATTCAGCAGCCAGACGTCTTCAAGGGTCAGTTTTTCTCCGCTAAGGATCGTGACGCCCAGTTCCGTGCTTCCTTTGATGAGCGGGCTGAGTATGAGCGATTGTTTCTTTTCACTAATGTCGCCTAAGGCTGTCACCGCTCCCCGCAGTTCCTCCGGAAGGTGAGCCATGTCAAGCTTATCCTGTTTATCTATCGTCTGGCCCGGAGCGACGATCGAATATATTTCCCCCTTATCGATGAATATAGTGCGCTTGTGCTTTAAAACGGCAGCCGAGAGGTCATTGAACGGTATCGGCTTGCCCTCGGCGTCATATTGTCTTTCAAGGCTTATCGTGTCTTTTTGATAATCCTTTGTCTGATCGTCTATGATGGTTGTGGCTATTATGCTCATTTCGTTCTTCTCATCTTTAACGCCGCCGGGTTCGCTTGTCTCGGCCGGGTCGTCAAAGAACTTAGTGATCATGGAGACGGTCGCGTTCTTTTTCTCCCCGTTCTTTCTGCAGAGTGCCGTTAATTTCTCCGGCAGCTTCTTGATGCGTTCGATGAGGGGGCTGTCTTCATTCATGATATTTGATATCTGGAAAAGCGCGTTCTTTTGATTATTGTCCAGAATTATCCTTGCCTCGCTCTGTCTCATCCTGATCGACATGTTCAGGGTATCGCTGATCTGACTTATCGCGCTCATAAGTAGAATATTGTCGTTCTCATTAGACAACAGCTTGTCGTTCCTTGATTCCTCCGTCTGGTAATTATGGACCATAGCGTAAGGAACAAGCTCGGAAGTGGTGGACAGGTATATCATGGAGTAGAGATCATCTTCATTCTTCCTGCCGTGCTTATCCTTTATCTCGAGCGAATCCAGGTAGTTCTTTACGACCTCGCTGAAATTCACGAAGTCATTATTGATAAGATAGGAGAGTTCAAGCAGGCCCTCGGAGTTGAGAGCCTCGTATGAGATATTTCTCCTGCTCTTCCGCCCTTCCACTTCCGCCCTCGGGTCATCAAAAACATCTTTTATCGTTTTCTTTGCTATATCTTTTATCTTTACAAGCATTGAATTATAAATAGCATCGAACTTCTGCCTTTCAGTTTCATCTGTGAGATGCTTTTTAGCAAAAGCATTGTACACTGCCGCGCAGTGTATATTCAGCTGGTCGTCGTTCAGATAGAGTTTATCCAGCAGCATATCTGACAGTGCTTTGGCAAGGATGGTCGCCTTTGAATTGAA
>CAZSXD010000104.1:0-4251 GCA_964611075.1 uncultured bacterium | reverse complement strand
TTGATTGAGAGTAAAAATCTCTTTAATATTAGTGCCAATAAACTTTCCCAATTTCGCACTAATTGATTGGATATTGTTGGTTTCAAGATCAATAAATCGCTCTTGATGGCGATAGATGTCATCAATTATCGCCTTCATTGCGGGCATCTCAAGATTAAAACCGTTTTGAGGATTGAGAATGTCGCCATAAATGGACTCATAGCCATCGCTTTTATGTTTTAAGAAATATGTTTTTAAGTGCGTGTTAGCCTGACAATCGGGATGACTATACATTAAAGACCATATATGAGGTTTCAGTAATCCGCCAAAGTTTTTCGTGAAACCTGACCCAGTAAATAATACAATTTTTCTGCTCATTATTTATAATTATATCATGCATTGTACTCTTTATAGCAAAATGTCCTGATTATAGTTACTAGAAGTATGAATATAATTTCCCCCTTTCCCCGTGGAGGTTCCGCTGGGGCGGGGCAGGGGATCCCGCCTACGCTAAAGCTTCCGCCAGAGGCGGACAGGTCGGCGGGCAGGCAGGATATCAGTAGGTAGGATATCAGGGGATCAGAATATCAGGAGCTGCCTCCCCCCGCCTGAGATTTCCGTACATTCTTCCGGATTTAAGACAGTCACCTGTGGCACGAGGTGCACGTTTTTCAGAGCTACGGACCAATTAGGGCACACCGACCAGCCAATCTGAAAAACTTGATTTTTCTTTGCTTCATTTCTTTGTATCAAGACAAAGAAATGAAGAGAGAATACTGTATTTATTTTGCACTCTCCCCGTGCTATAATTTCGATCTGTTATATCGGCAGAAATGAAGGAGTTTTTTGCGTTGAAGCAGGTAAAATTATTTGACACAACCTTAAGAGACGGTGCCCAGACCGAGGGCATCTCGTTCACCGTTGAGGATAAAATAAAGATCGCGAAACTGCTCGACCAGCTCGGCATCCACTACATCGAGGGCGGCTGGCCGGGAAGCAATCCCAAAGACATCGAATTCTTCGAAAAGATGAAAAGCGTCAAGCTGAAGAACGCGAAACTTGTCGCCTTCGGCAGCACACGGCGCGCGAAACTCAAACCCGAGGACGACCCGAACCTGAAAGCCATCATCGAAGCCGAAACTCCGGCGGTGGCGATCTTTGGGAAAACATGGGACCTCCATGTCAAAGAAGCGCTGGGCATCAGCCTTGATGAGAACCTTAAGCTCATCGAGGACTCCATTGCCTTCCTGAAGAAGAACGGCAAAGAGGTCATTTTTGACGCCGAACATTTCTTTGATGGATATAAGGCCAACCCTTCATACGCGCTGAAAGCCTTGAAGGCCGCGGAAAAGGGAGGAGCGGATGTCCTGTGCCTCTGCGACACGAACGGCGGGACACTGGCCTTCGAAACCCAGAAGATCATCAACGATGTCAAGAAAAAAACAAAGAAAACGCTCGGCATCCACGCCCATAACGATTCCGAGTGCGCCGTTTCGGTCACCGGAATGTCGGTCTACTGCGGATGCGTACACGTCCAGGGCACGATGAACGGCTACGGCGAGAGATGCGGGAACGCCAACCTCTGCTCGATTATCCCGATACTCAAACTCAAGCTTAAAGTGGACTGCATCTCGGACGCACAGCTCAAAATGCTGACAGAAGTCTCAAGGCATGTTGCGGAGATCGCGAATCTTCCCCAGTCCGCCCATCAGCCTTTCGTCGGGAGATCGGCGTTCACACATAAGGGCGGCATACACGTCAGCGCAGTGATGAAGAAGTCATCAACATATGAACATATCGACCCGAAACTTGTGGGGAACGAGCAGAGGGTCACTGTTTCGGAGCTCTCCGGCATAAGCAACCTTGTTTACAAGGCGAAAGCCTACGGCGTCGACCTGAAAAAGGAATCGCCGGAAGTGAAAACACTGCTGTCAAAATTGAAAGAGCTCGAACACGAGGGCTACCAGTTCGAGGAAGGCGAGGCTTCCTTCGAACTTCTGGTCAAAAAGACCCTGCGGACTTATAAAGCTCCGTTCACTTTTGAGAATTTCGATGTTGTCACGGTCAAGCACGGCGATGAGGCGACGAAGGTAAAAGCGAAACTCATGGTAAAGATTAAGGAGAAGGATAAGGATAAGGTTGTGGAAACCGAGGCCTACGGCGACGGCCCTGTCAACGCGCTTGACGGCGCCCTGAGAAAGGCGCTTGAGGGCCATTTCCCCGCCATAAAAGAGGTCAAGCTTACGGATTATAAGGTCAGGGTACTTGATTCAAAAGAGGGGACCGCCGCAAAGGTCCGCGTCATCGTCGAATCTACGGACGGCGTCAGGACGTGGGGCACGGTGGGGGTCTCGACGAACGTTATCGAGGCAAGCTGGTTAGCCCTCCTGGACAGCATTGAATATAAATTGATGATGGGAGAGAAGTAATGTAGGGACAGGGCTTGCACCAACACCCTGGTTGGTGCTTGTCCCTGTCCGAAATGCGGACAGCCATAAAGGCTGTCCCTACACAAAGGAGTTAAAATGAATCTTCCCCTGACCGGTTCGGTCAACGAAAAGGGCCGCCTTGAGATAGGCGGCTGCGATGCGCTGGAGCTGGCGAAGAGATACGGCACGCCCCTTTACGTTATCGATGAGGATGACGTCCGGGCAAGGTGCCGCCATTACCTGAAAGCGTTCAGGGAGAATTATCCGGATACAGAGTTCATCTATGCGAGCAAGGCCCTCTCCACCGTGGGGATCCTCAAGATAGTGGCAAGCGAGGGGTTCGGCGCGGATGTGGCGTCGGGAGGGGAGCTCTACACGGCGCTCAAGGCCAGGGTCAACCCGAAAAGGATATATTTCCACGGCAATAACAAGTCGGTGAAGGAGATCGAGGAGGCGCTCAGGGCCAATACAGGCAGGTTCGTGATCGACAACATCGACGAGGTCAGGAAGCTCGACCAGTCCGCCAGGAAACTCAGGAAAAAAGCCGACGTCCTTATAAGGGTCAACCCCGGGGTGGAAGCCCATACCCACGATGCCGTAAAGACCGGCCAGACGGATTCCAAGTTCGGGGTGCCGAGGCCCAAGGTGCTGGAAGCTGCGGCGCTCATAGCCGCGTCAAAGAACCTGGAGTTCATCGGCTTTCATGCGCATATCGGCTCCCAGATATTCGATGCGAAAGGCTACGTTTCGGAGATCGAGGTCCTTGCGGAACTGGCAAAGGAGATAAAGGACAAAATAAAGATCGATATCGAGGAGCTGAATATCGGGGGCGGCATCGGCGTGGCTTACGTCGACGGCGACGACCCCCTGTCTATGGACGAATTCGCGGAGGCGATAACGTCGAAGTTCAAGGAGAAGCTCTCTCAATACAAGCTGCCGCAGGTCAAACTGATACTGGAGCCCGGCAGATCGATCGTGGCCAGGGCGGGAGTGACGCTTTATACGGTGGGCCATATCAAGGAGATACCGGGCATACGCAAATACGCCGTCGTGGACGGAGGGATGTCCGACAACATCCGCCCCATGCTTTACGGCGCAAAATATGACTTCCTGCTAGCCGCCGACATGACAGCGACGAAGAAGAACAAGGTCACGATAGCCGGCAAGTTCTGCGAATCGGGAGACATCCTGGCAAAGGACATCCTCATGCCGGAGCTCGAGGCCGGCGACGTGCTGGCGGCGCTTGTGACGGGCGCCTACAATTATTCGATGGCCAGCAATTACAACAGGTTCCCGCGGCCCGCGGTGGTCTGCGTAAAAAAAGGCAGGCCGAGGCTCATGGTGAAAAGAGAGACCTATAAGGATGTGACCCGCTGCGATGTTCTTTAACGTTAAACCCGTGGATGTCCTGGACTTGGTCATCGTTTCCGCGGCCATATATTACCTTCTTGTATGGCTTCAGGGAACGCACGCACTCGCCCTGATAAGAGGCCTGCTGGTCGTCATACTGCTTTACTTTGCGGGGAAGATACTCGGACTCACTACAATCAACTGGATACTCGAAAAATTGGGGCCGATGATCATTGTGGTAATAGTGATCGTTTTCCAGCCGGAGCTGAGAAGGGCGCTTGAGAGGCTGGGGAGGGAAAGGATACTTGTGCGGCTGGGGATCGTGGACACGGGGCGAGGCTCCTGGTTCGTCCGCCACATCATCAGGGCGGCAGAGCAGCTCTCCGAATCGAGGTCCGGCGCAATGATAGTGCTTGAAAGGAACACGGGGCTTTCGGAGTTCATCGAGAGCGGGGTCAAGCTTGACGCCCTCATCTCTTCCGACCTTCTTGTC
>CAZSXD010000103.1:0-4314 GCA_964611075.1 uncultured bacterium | reverse complement strand
TCAACGGGTTCCTCGCAAAACCGGACCTGCATGCGATGATCAGGGGAAGCGTCGTCCCAACTCTTGAGTTCAGCCGGGAATACATGTTCACGGCCACGGCACTGATAGGAACCACCCTGACGGTATGGGGCCAGTTCTTCGTACAGTCTTATTTCGTGGACAAGGGCGTGGCCAAAAAGCATATTGGCGACGCCAAGCTGGATGTGGCTTTTGGGGCTCTCTGGACGGACATCGGCTCATATTTCATGATAATATCCGCCGCGGCAACGCTTTATGTCCGTAATATCCGGATATCCACTGCGGCCGACGCGGCTGTAGCGCTGGAACCTTTTCTCGGGACGTTCGCGAAGCATCTATTTGCCTGGGGGCTTCTCAATGCATCGCTTCTCGGCGTGGGGGTCATCTCGCTTGCGACCGCTTACGCCGTGACGGAGGTCATCGGGATGGAGAGGAAGATAAGCACGACGCTCAAGGACGCGCCGCTTTTCTATTCGATAGTAGGCATATGCATCTTCGTCAGCATGTTCCTCGTATTCATTCCCCATCTGCCGATGGTGTTCATATTGACGGCATCGCAGGCATTGAATACGGTACTTTTGCCGCTGATATTCCTGATAATCCTTTTGTTCATCAATGACAAAAAGCTCATGGGCCAGTACACGAATTCGCGCCCCCAGAACCTTCTCGCATGGATCGCGATAGTTTCGTTCACGGCGATATCAGCTCTGATGATATACCTCAACTTCTTCTAAGCTCGCTTTTCCCCCGGATCTGTAGTATAATCACCCTCCTGGAGGTCCAATCCCAATGATCGAGCTCGATATCAGAAAAGCTACAAAAAAAGACAAGGTCCCCGTCATCAAGCTTGCGAAGGAAACGGGACTTTTCGTCCCGAACATGAGGCTCGGCGATTTTTACGTGGCATACAGGGGCGAGAACCTGGTGGGGGTTGCGCGCTTCAGGGCGCATTCAAAGGCCGGGATACATGAACTCTCAAACGTGGGCGTGAAGGACGGCTGGCGCAAGTGCGGCATCGGGAGCATGATAGTTTCAAGGATAGTTGATAAGGCAAAGGGCGATGTTTACCTGAATACGATCAATCCAGGATTCTACGAGAAACTTGGCTTCACGGCCGCCAAAGAGATACCTTCCGTGATGAAGAAGAACAAGGCCTGGTGCCGGGCCTGCGACAGGACGCTGTGCAGGACGATGGTCAAGAAAATAAAGAGTTAATGCCGCCGATCCCCCTTTTTCCGGAGTTCCGCAAGATTACGGTGGATAACAAGCCACTTTTTGACGCATACTTCACAAAGCATCCGTCCCAGACCTCAGAAATGACCTTCACGAACTTCTTCATATGGCGCAACTGCGACAGATCGACCATCACGATAGTGAACGGCAATATCTGCGTCCTTGCCAGCCCCGAGAACGAGAGCCCCTACTGGTTCGAAATATTGGGCGCGAACAGGATTGCAGAGACCATCGATATCTGCTTCTCCCGCGTCAAAAGGTTCAGCAGGATATCCGCGGATTTCATGAAGAAGCATTTTGAAGGAAGGAGCGGCGTGAAGATCCGGCCGGACAGGGACAACAGCGATTATCTGTATTTGCGCAGGGATATGGCGGAACTCAAGGGAAAGAAGTATGACGGGAAACGCAACCGCATCAAGAAGTTCCTGAAGAACCACCAGCCTGAATACAGGGAGCTTGGGGGAAGCGACATCAGGGATTGCCTTGAACTTCTTGAAAGGTGGAAGGCCGGCTTCAAAAAGGGCGCATGCATTGACGAGCCCATCAGGGAAGCGCTGAAGAACTTCGGCGTTCTGGGACTTAAGGGTGCCGTAGTGTCGGTAAACGGCCGGGTGGAGGGCTTCACGATAGGGGAGAAACTCGACCCGGATACTGCTATCATATATATCGAAGTGACGAACCAGTCCATGGAAGGGATCGCGCAGTATGTGAATCAGCAGTTCAGCGAAAAAGCATGGGCTGATGTAAAATATGTCAACAGGGAGCAGGACCTGGGTGATGCGGGACTGAGGAAGGCGAAGCTGTCCTATCATCCCGTAAGGTTGATCGAAAAATACGACATAGTTCTGGAGGGTGAATGAACTCTTTTAAGCGGACATTGTTCTTTATTCTGCTGGGGGTCGTCTTTTCCGCTCCGTCCTCATTTGCGTACCTGCGCGATGCGGACCTTTCAAGGGGGGAAGAGAACATCGGCGTGGGTTATTTCCCCATGAACGCGCAGAGGGCATATTATCTGAATTTCTGCTATGAAAAGCCGATGGACAACATATCCAGCTGGGGGATGATGTACGGACGCTCTTACGGTGAGACGGAAGGCTACGAGAACGCCGAGGCCAGCTTCAATTTCCTCTGGTACAACGATTACCGCTTTTCAACTTCAGGGGTCTTCGGGGTGATGTGGGTCGGCGACCAGCCGGAGGAGATGGATTCGGGCAAGTGGACGGTGAGCGGGGGGCACATGCTTTACCCGGAGCTGGGGGTCGCGATGAGCTTTGCGCCCTCGGATGCTTTCACGGCGCGGCTCAACCTCATTGTCGGCCTGCAGTTCGGCCTGGAACTGGCGTTCCGCCCCATGAACAACATCGAGGTTTCGGTGGGGGCTGGCATCAATATGTTCGCGGTCAAATATATATTATGATATCATTTTCGGACATGGACAGTACAAAACTCAGGTCAAAGCGCATCGCGGTGATAATGGGGGGCGCATCCAGGGAGCGCGAGGTGTCCCTGCGGAGCGGCAAACGCGTTCTCGACTCCCTTAAGAAGCAGGGCTTCAAGGTGATCAGCCTTGACTGCGACGGAAAGCTCGTCGACAACCTTCGCAAGAACAGCACAGAGATCGCCTGTATCATGCTCCATGGCACGTACGGCGAGGACGGGACGATTCAGGGCCTGCTCGAGTATCTCGGGATACCTTACACGGGGTCAAAGATACTGGCCTCGGCGCTTGCCATGAACAAGGTGGCGGCGAAAAGGATATTCGAGGCTTCCGGAATCCCCACTCCGATGTATATTGTCATCAACGGCGACGAGGACATCAAAGAACAGTGCGACAGGATCAAAAGGATATTCCCGTTCCCGCTGGTGATCAAACCACATTCGGAGGGCTCAAGCTTCGGCGTGTCGATTGTACGCGACGAAGGCAAACTTGACAAGGTCCTGGCTGACACCGTCAGGGAATTCAGGAACGTTTTTGTGGAAGAGTACATCATGGGCAAAGAGGTCACGGTCGGCATTCTCGGGAAAGGGAAGAACACCGCCGCCCTGCCGATACTCGAGCTCAGGCCCAAGAACGAATTCTACGATTATGAGGCGAAATACACCGCCGGCGGCACGGATTTCATCCTGCCTGCGCGCCTGCCAAAGGACCTTTACAAGCACGTTCAGGACACGGCCCTTTCCGCCCACAGATCGCTGGGGTGTCACGGATTTTCCAGGGTTGACATAATCGTCGGGAGCGATCACACGCCCTATGTGCACGAGGTCAATACCATCCCCGGTATGACCGAACAAAGCGACCTCCCCGCGGAAGCGGAGTGCGCCGGCATTTCTTTTGACGAGCTGGTTGTGAGGATACTTGAGAGCGCCTATTAAAAGGCCTTTAAGCTGGTATATTATCTGGTTCATGATCGATTCGATAGTCATCGCGATACTCGCCGGATTGATATTCTCACTTCCCGTGTGGCGCGTTCACAGGGTCGTGATCCAGGGCTCAAAGTTCATCCCCGAGAGCAAGATCCTGGGGCTTGCCAGGATCCCCGTAGAGGAGAACATCTTCCTGCTGGACATTGACGACATCAGGCGGAGATTCTCCGATACGGTCCAGATCAAGAGCGTAAAAATAAGCCGGCGGCTGCCCGACACCCTGGTCATAAAGATCACGGAGAGGGTGCCGTTTGCGGTGGTCATGCTCGGCAACACGCCGGCCCTGGTGGATGAAGACGGCTATATCCTCGCAAAACAGAGCCTTGCCTCTTCCATTTACAGGATCGAAGTTGTCAAGTTCCCTGTGCTGAGAGGCATAGACAAAAGATCGCTTGAGAAGGGGGTGCGGCTCGGGCTTGCCGAAAGATCATTCATGAAAGAATCGATAAGTCTCCTTTCCAGGTTCATCGATCCTTCATTGATCCAGATAGAGCTTGGCAGGAAGGATGACATCATTATTTATCTGGAGGACGTGCTCAGGGTCAGGCTTGGCGAGAGCGTCGATATCGAGAGGAAGATCAAAGTGCTGTCAGCCCTGATTACCGCGTCAAAGGACAAGCTTGACAGGATACAGTATGT
>CAZSXD010000102.1:0-4393 GCA_964611075.1 uncultured bacterium | reverse complement strand
CTGGCCAAATGTGCCGTCAAGCCGGGCAAGGTTCTTGGCGCTATTTGCGCGGCGGTCGGAACTCCGGCCAAAGCAGGAGTGCTCAAGGGAAAGATGGCGACAAGTTTTTCAGGTGTGGCGGATATCCTCAAAGCCAACGGCGTTATTTACACAGGTGAAGGTGTAACCGTTGATGGGAATATCGTGACTGCGGACGGCCCGAGGTCCGCGAAAGCTTTCGGAGAAGAATTAAGAAAGCTGCTTCAATAGGTCCTTTACCGTCAGGAGATGCGCCACCAGCATTTCGTGGGTGATCCCTTTATCCCTCATCTCCTGGTGTTCGGCGATTTCGCCTAAACTATCTATTATTTCTTCAAGCGATGCATTTCCCGTCTGGCTTTTCGCTTTCTTGATCGCCTCCAGGACGGCGCGGTCGAGCAAGCCCCCCGTCACGGACAATGGATGGGGCTGGAATTTTCTTTTCCCTGGCACTGCAACATTCCCCTTAAGCGCACTTCTTACGGCATCGGCGAGCGGCACCTCCATCCCGAACTCCTCAAGACATTTGAGCGCGTACAGCATCCTGGCCGGATCGTCATAAATGGTCTTCAGGTACCGCGCAGCAACGACCACCCTTGAACTGTCTTTCATCTTTTTCAAGCTGCTTGCCCCCTCCCCTTTCACGAAGCGGACGATGTTGAAAGTAACGTCTGAAGGCTCGAAGATCTCGCCCCTTTCCGCAAGCTTTCCTACCACTATTCTCCTGAAAATATCGGCATTGTTCCACCTGTCACCGAGCTGGAGCTGGTCCGACTTTCTGAGCTTTATCTTGAAAACAGGCTTCCCCCATTTGATCGTGGAACTGTCATATTTGTCCTTTAAAACGCTTTTTATGCTCGAAACATATATGTGAAGGAATATTTCCTGGCCTGCGGCCCCAACTTCCCTTCTATAACTCAGCTTGTCCGATTTCAGGAAACCGTTGAATATGTTCATTTCTATTATTCCGGCGCTTCCTTCACAGGCGGGACTGATGCCCATTGCTATAAGGATCTTGAGCCCTTCCTCTTCGCCGGGACTCATTCCCAGCGCTTCTTTTACTGCCTCAAAGTCCATTCCAGGCCTCATCGGGATAGCTCCGGTACCTGATAGTGAAGACCTGTATCCCGGCCTCTCCGTCATTGCAGAACGCCACAAGAACTTTTTACCCGCCGCGGGCGACCTGTCCGCGTTCCTTCCGGGGAATTTGATCATTATGTCATGCTCCTTTATTAATCTGGTTAAAGCGCTTGAGTAAAAGCTAACTTACCCCTTTTTCGATCCGGAAAAGACCCTCATTGTTTCATTGGTCGTAAGCAGTCTGGCGACCAGCATCTCAGCAGTTATGCCGTATTTTTCCGCGGTGGGCTCACTTGCGAAATTATTAAGCATATCTATCGCCAGGACAAAACTCATACCTATTTCCCTGCTTCTTAAGGTGACATTCATAATGAAAGAGAGCACCTGTTCCATGTTATCAACGCGTTCCTTCAAGAACCAAAAACCCTTGAACAAAGGATAGCGCTTCTCAATGAATGTGCCCATAGCAAATGTCCAGAGGCTTTTCCTTTTCAGCATTTCCCCGATGAACAAATCTTCCGCTGTCCCGGGCTTCGGCTTGGCGAGAATGATCAGTTTTCCGCCTGGAGCGATACCTTCCCCGCTGACGCACGCTTCTACATGGGGAGTGGCGGAACCAAGCAAATATACCTGTGACAGCGTCGTCCACGCCCATTCAATATCTTCTTTTGTGTGGAAAATTGACTTGAAATATCTCAGGGCAATGTCCGCAACTTCTTTATCCGAACGATCGGCCCATTCTTTCTCCTTTTTTGCGACCTTCGCGATATTGAAAGGTATTGCCGCCTTTTTTTCAAAAACATCCTCCTGCTCCGCCAGCCGCCCGACGATCACCCTTTTCGCCAGTTCAGCATAGGCTCTCCAGCCTATACGATCCATTTCTTCCTGGTCATCTATTCTTCCCTCTCTTATCCTTTTATCTTCGTCGATCAAATATTGGCGATCTTCTTCTCTTATCCGCACCTTTGATACCAACTCAGCTTCCTCGTAAATACCGAGGGAGACCGAGCCGCCGGCCCCCGTCAATATGGCAAAATGCACTTTCCTCATATCCAGATATTCATTCAGCACCCCTATGTCAAGGGTCGCACCTTTTTCTCCTGTTCCGGGTATGAACCCCATTGCTTTTAAGGATGCAAGCGGGGGTATCCCCATAGCGCACAATTTCCCCGAGTTTATCCCCTGTCTGATCCTTACGGTTTCATGCGAATTCAGTATGCCGGGTTTGAACACGAGTCCGCTGCGAACCACGATCCTTTTTGCTCCCAATGTCCCTGTATGTATGCTCATTCAATTTCCTCCTTGATATAGGTTTGCCAAAAACTTACAAGTTGCTATACTCTTATCGCGCGAAAGCAGCAAAAATTTCACTTTTTATGGAAAACCAGGAATTCGCAAAGGTCTTCTTCGAGATCGCCGAGCTCCTCGAGCTCAAAGGGGACAATCCTTTCCGCATCCGCGCCTACCAGAAAGCCGCGCACAACATAGAATCTATGCCGGAAAGCCTTGAATCCGCCTATAAAAAGGGCGGTTTGAAAGCGCTTGAGAACGTCCCCGGGATCGGCAAAGGGATAGCGGAACACATCGAAGAGATGGTAAAGACCGGAAAGCTTAAAGGCCGCGAAGACCTCCTCAAGAAATTCCCGAAAGGCCTCCTGGACATCATCGCCGTCCCCGGCATGGGGCCAAAGACAGCAATGCTGGCTTACAAAAAGCTCAAGATCGACTCCATAGATAAGCTTCGAAAAGCCGCAAAGGCCGGAACCTTGGAGAAGCTACCCGGTGTGAGATCGAAGAAAATAGCGAACATCCTTGCCGGCATAGAGCTTAAGCAGAAAAGCAAAGGAAGATTTTCCATAGGCGAAGCCCTCCCCTACGCCGAAGCGATAGTTTCCGAGCTTAAAAAACTGAAAGAGATCGACCAGATCATGCCGTGCGGATCTTTGAGAAGAGCCCAGGAGACCATCGGCGACATTGATATCCTCATTACTTCGAAAAAGCCTCCGCCTATCATGGACAGGTTCGTCAAACTTCCGCAAGTTGATCGTATGCTTTCAAAAGGCGACACAAAGAGTTCCGTTATCCTGAAGAACGGCATGCAGGCGGACGTAAGAGTGGTGGATCCGTCCTCTTACGGAGCGGCCGTGCATTATTTTACGGGTAACAAATCCCATAACATTATCATTAGAGAGATGGGAATTAAGAAAGGCCTGAAGATCAATGAGTACGGGATATTCAAGGGGAATAAAAGGATCGGCGGCAGGAAGGAAGAGGACGTTTTCAAAGCTTTGGGGCTCCCTTACATCCCGCCGGAGCTGCGCAACGGCACGGATGAGATAGAAGCGGCAAAAGCAGGTAAGCTCCCGAAACTCATCGAACTTAAGGAAATCAGAGGTGACCTCCACGCCCATACAAAAGCGACCGACGGCGCCAATACTATCGAAGAGATGGCACTGGCGGCGAAAAAGCTCGGATACGAATATATCGCGATCACTGACCACTCCAAGTCGACGCGAGTGGCCGGAGGATTGACCGCAGACGAACTGCTCAAGAACCTGAAGCTCATCAAAAAGGCATCGTCAAGGATCCCGGGGATCAAAATACTCAAAGGCTCGGAAGTCGATATCCTCCCCGACGGAAGTCTTGACTACCCGGATGAAATTCTCAGGCAGCTCGACATCGTCTTCGTCTCGGTGCACTCGAATTTCAGGATGCCGAAAAATGAGATGACAGCAAGGATCATAAGGGCCATAAAGAATAAATATGTCCATGTTCTCTCACACCCCACGGGGAGGCTCATCGGGGAAAGGGACGCTTACGAGGTTGACCTTGACGAGGTCCTGAAGGCCGCTGCCGGCACAGGAACGTTCATGGAGCTTAACGCCCACCCTCTCAGGCTTGACCTTGACGACGTGCATTGCCGGGAAGCAAAAAAGCTGGGGATAACGGTAGTCATCACCACCGATGCCCATTCAACCGCACAGCTGAACAACATGCGGTACGGCGTCTTTACCGCAAGGCGCGGGTGGCTCGAGAAAAGCGACATACTCAACTGCCTGCCTTTTGAAAAGCTCATTAAAAGACTTGCCCTGAAGTAGGCGAGTGATATAATGACGTTATGTCAATGCTCGGATGGGTCCTTATCGTGGTGATAGTCGCGGCGCTCGTTTACTGGTGGTGGACAACGGCGAAAAAGTAATGTAAGGAGGGGGAGCAATGGGTACGATAGTTTTTGTCATTTTGAGGCTTGCGGGTCTGGTCGATACAAGGATGGATTGGGTGATCCTCTGTTTCC
>CAZSXD010000101.1:0-4421 GCA_964611075.1 uncultured bacterium | reverse complement strand
ATCAGGTACAGGATGAAAAGGGAGAAACTGATCGAGAAGCTGGCGACCACAAAATTCCCCACAAAGTACGGCAGTTTCACCCTCACCGCCTACAGGGACACGGTCGAGGGCTATTATCACATTGCGCTCGTCAAGGGCGACGTCAGGAAAAAGAAGAACGTTCTTGTGAGGGTGCATTCCGAGTGCCTGACGGGCGACGTGTTCGGGTCGTGCCGTTGCGACTGCGGGGACCAGCTGGAAAAGTCGCTGGAAATGATAGGCGCAAGCGACCGCGGCGTCCTCCTGTACATGAGGCAGGAAGGACGGGGCATCGGGCTGCTCGGCAAGCTGAAGGCATACGAACTTCAGGATAAAGGCAAGGATACGGTGGAGGCCAATGAGGCGCTTGGCTTCAAGGCCGACCTCCGCGATTACGGGATAGGCGCACAAATACTTGCGGACATGGGGCTATCTGCGATAAAATTGATAACCAACAACCCAAGGAAGATAGTTGGGCTTGAAGGCTACGGTCTGAAAGTGGTCGAAAGGATACCTCTTGAGATCGCACCCAACAAGTACAATGCCAGGTACCTTGACACGAAATTGAAGAAGCTGGGGCATATTTTTTCTTTTGGTAATAAAAGGAGGAGTGAAATATGGCAAGGACGATCGAAGGCAAGTTAGACGCATCGGGTCTGAAGTTCGGCATCATAGTGAGCAGGTTCAATGAACTGGTCTCAAAGGGGCTCCTTGAGGGGGCTCTCGACTGCCTTAAGCGCCACGGCGCTTCCGAGGAAAGCATTGATGTGGTGTGGGCGCCGGGGGCATTTGAGACGCCTCTTGTGGCGAAAAAGATGGCGGCAAAGAAATACAATGCCATCATCTGCCTCGGAGCGGTGATAAGGGGAGGGACGCCTCATTTTGATTATGTCGCATCGGAAGCCGCAAAGGGCATCGCGAAGGTTTCGCTCGATACCGGCGTGCCGGTCATTTTTGGTATTTTGACCACGGATAATCTCGAGCAGGCTCTTGAAAGAGCTGGTGCGAAGCCGGGCAATAAAGGTTTTGCAGCGGCGATGAGCGCCATCGAGCTTGCGAACGTGATCGGACAGATCTAGCTCTAGGAAGGAACTATAGTTGGCAAGGGTACTGATAGAGAACGTTACAAAAAAGTTCGATGATGTTGTTGCTGTAAAGAACGTCAGTCTTGAGATCAAGGACAAGGAATTCCTGGTCCTGGTCGGCCCCTCAGGATGCGGGAAAACGACCCTTCTCAGGACGATAGCGGGACTTGAAGAAGTCACGGAAGGCAAAATATCCATCGGCGATCGCGTCGTGAACGACGTACCCCCGAAGGACAGGGACATCGCCATGGTATTCCAGAATTACGCGCTTTATCCCCACATGAACGTTTACGACAACATGGCTTTCGGCCTCAAGCTGCGCGGCACCCCGAAGAAGGAGATAGACGAAAGAGTGGCGCATGCGGCGGAGATACTGGGATTGAAGGACCTCCTCGGCAGGCTCCCCAAGCAGTTGTCGGGCGGTCAGCGCCAGAGGGTGGCTTTGGGCCGCGCGATAGTGAGGAAGCCCTCCGTTTTCCTCATGGACGAGCCACTGTCGAACCTTGATGCGAAGCTGAGGGTCCAGATGAGGGCCGAGCTGAAAAAGATACACGCGAACCTCCAGACCACCGTTATATACGTCACGCACGACCAGGTGGAGGCGATGACGCTCGGCGACCGCATCGCGGTCGTGCTCAACGGCGAGGTCCAGCAGGCGGATGCCCCGCTCGATGTCTATCAAAAACCCAAGAACAGGTTCGTGGCCGGCTTCATAGGCAGCCCTCCGATGAACTTCATCAAGGGGAAGATCGAGAAAAAGGGCGATCAGATGAAATTCGTTTCGGACAGCTTTGAGCTCAAGGTCTATCCGATGATAACGGGTCAGCTTGAAAACTATATTGGCAAGGATGTCACGATGGGGATACGGCCCTCCGACATTTATGACGAAGCCCAGGCCAAGTGGCTCCAGGAGAACGAAAGGGACACAGTGAACGCAAAGGTGGACTTCCGGGAGCTGATGGGCGATGAGATATACCTGTACCTCAAGATAAACAGGGCAACACTGGTCGCGAAGGTGGGTTCATACGTCACCGCTCATTCGGGCGCCAGCATCAAGGTGGTCGTCAACTTGCGGAAAGTGCATTTCTTCGACACGGAAACGCAGAAAGTCATTGTCTAACGAAAATTTGAAGGAATTGAGCAGACCCGGCAGAAGAGCGTACTCTCTTCCGGAGCTTGATGTCCCCGAAGAAAAGATCGAAGCACTCATCCCGCAGCAATTCCTTTCAAGTGAGCCGCCGGACCTCCCCGAACTCTCGGAAGTGGACGTGATCAGGCATTTTACGGAGCTCTCAAGGAAGAACTTCGGCGTGGACAGCGGGTTCTATCCTCTCGGTTCCTGCACGATGAAATATAACCCCAAGGTCAATGAGGACATCTCCAGGCTCGAAGGCTTCACCTCGCTTAATCCGAACCGGGAAGACGCGACCGTCCAGGGGATGCTCGAGCTCCTCTCTAATTTCGAAAAGTATCTCTGCGCGATATTCGGCTTTGACGCGGCCACCCTCCAGCCCGCCGCCGGAGCTCACGGTGAGTTGACGTCCTTGTTAATGATAAAGGCGTATTTAAGGGATAAGGGGCAAGGGGTAAGGGATAAGGTCATAGTTCCTGATTCGTCGCACGGAACGAATCCTGCGTCGGTCAACATGGTGGGATGGAAAGCTGTGACCGTGAGATCGAATTCGCGCGGCGGTGTTGACCTAGATGAGCTGAAGAAAGAAATCGGCGAAGATACCGCTGCGTTGATGCTTACGAACCCGAACACTCTGGGGCTCTTTGACGAGAACATACTGGAGGTCGCGGCGACGATGCACAAAGCGGGCGGGCTGCTCTATTACGACGGCGCAAACGCGAACGCAAATTTGATCAAGACCACTCCCGCAGCTTTAGGTTTCGACATAGCCCATTTCAATCTTCACAAAACTTTCTCGACACCTCACGGCGGGGGAGGGCCGGGATCAGGACCGGTATGCGTGAGTAAAAAGCTCGAGCCTTTCCTGCCAGTGCCGAGGGTCGTGAAGGCCTCATCGGGCTATCAATTACAGTCCGAAGCTTTCGGCAAGTCGATCGGGAGGGTCCACGGTTTCCACGGGAACATCAATGTGATCATCAAGGCTTATGCTTACATTCTGTCGCTCGGGGTCGAAGGCCTTCGTGAAGTTTCCGAGAACGCGGTTTTGAACGCCAATTATGTCTTGAATAAGCTAAAATCTTATTATCATCTTCCGTATGACAGGATATGCCAGCATGAATTCGTCATATCCGCCGAGAAACAGAAAGAAAAATACGGCGTCAAGGCGCTTGATATCGCCAAGCGCCTGATCGATTACGGTTTCCATCCGCCGACGATATATTTCCCGCTCATTGTCCACGAAGCCCTTATGATAGAACCCACTGAAACTGAATCCAAGGAAACCCTTGATAAATTCTGCGACGCGATGATAGCTATAGCTAAAGAGTGCGAGACGGACCCCGGGCTTGTCAAAGGAGCGCCTTATTCAACGCCCGTCTCAAGGCTTGACGAGACGAAAGCCGCGAGAGAACCAAAACTCCACTGGTGAGCCTGACCGTAATTCCCTTCAAGCGCTTCTCCGGCAAGTACAACATGGAATACGACAAGTTCCTTTTTGATAATTTTGAACAGGGCAATGCCGGCTCCACATTAAGGATATACGGATGGGAAAAACCCTGCATAAGCCTCGGTTATTCGCAGGACTCGAACATCGAACTTAATTCCTCGAATTGCGAAAAATTCAACATCGAGATCGTGAAAAGGCCCACGGGAGGCGGGATCGTATTCCACAACGAACACGAGGTCACATACAGCTTTATCTGCGCAAATGACGATAAAAGACTTCCTGAGGGGCTTGTCGAGTCATATAAATACCTCTCCGGCATTGTCATCGAAGCTTTGAGGTCGCTGAGGGTGCCGGCTGAGCTGTCGGATACAAGACACAGCGACCAGCCGCGTATTTGTTTCAGCTACCCGGCAAGCTATGAGATCACGCTTGAGGGCCACAAGATCGTAGGAAGCGCGCAGAAGAGGGGCAAAAAGGCGCTTCTACAGCAGGGGTCCATATTTGTAAGGAATCTCGACCTGAAACCGTCGGATTTCATCAGGAATTGCATTGATTTCAAGTCGATCTATGACATTCTGGGCGTTGATATCGATCAGGGGCAGCTTAGCAAGGAACTTTCGAAGGCTTTTCAGGCGGTTTTCAAGTAAAAGCCGACAAGTGACGATTAGGGTGACGATTGTTTCCAGGCTTATTTTGAAGCTTTTTACCAGGCGGCAAGGACTAGTTATGCTGACTTCTG
>CAZSXD010000100.1:0-4449 GCA_964611075.1 uncultured bacterium | reverse complement strand
TTGAATGACAGATTCAGATTAATAGCCGCAGTCTCACTTTTCGCGGTCGTTATCGCGTTCATCTTCTGGGATTTCCTTTTCTGGAGAGGCAGGTTCCCGCCTAACTGCTACATAGAAAAGATCGATGTTTCCTGCCTCTCGAAACGCGAAGCGCTCAAAAAGCTCTATTCCGCCAATGTCGATGAAGCGGCGAAATGGCCGGTCACGCTGGTCGTACAGGGCGAGAGGGTCAGGTTCAGGCCTTCCCAGCTCGGCATCTACATATCGCCGAAAAGGACCATCATCAATGCCACCAGCACCATTTACCGCAGCAATTACATAAAAGACATCGTCAGGAGGGCCACGAACAACTACCCGAAAAGGGTGGTGCCACTCAGCCTGCGGGTGAACAGGGATCTCTATAGGGAGTTCCTGACCATCGTCACAGCTGAGATCAATGTGCCCGTGAAGGACGCCGCCTTCGTGCTGGCCGCCGATAAAACCTTCAAAATAACGAAGGAAGTCCCCGGCAGGAAGGCGGACATAGGGGCGTCCCTTGCCGCCCTTGAGAAGGCCCTGTGGAAGAACGAAAGATCGGCCGAGATCGTTGTCGCAACGATCGAGCCAAGGGTGCGCGCTTCCGTTCTTGTCAGGTATCCGCCCAAATATCTCCTTTCGGAATACACGACTTACTACGGCTCGCACGATTCAAAGAACCGCGTCCATAATATAAAGCTTGCCTCTTCCCGCACGAACAATTACATCATCTGCTCCGGAGAGACCTTTTCCCTGCTTGATGCGCTCGGCGACTTCAGCCGTGAAAGCGGCTACAAGGAGGCTTTCATCATTTATAACGACGAGCTTGAGCCGCAGTACGGCGGGGGCTCCTGCCAGATAGCCTCGACGATCTACAATGCGGCGCTTCTCGCGGGCCTCGAGATAGTGGAGCGGCACAATCACGGCATCTACTTCACCATCTATCCTTTGGGCCGCGACGCCTCCATCTATTCCGGCGGAAAGGACCTTAAGTTCAGGAATAACACGAGTCATCCCATCTACGTGAAGGCATTCGCCAGCGACAGGAAGCTCACCTATAGGATCTACGGCACGCCCACGGCGAAAAAGGTCTCGTTCTCAAGGCCGATGGTGTTCTTCGAAGGCGAACGCTTCCATTTCTACGACATCTCGACGAACGAGGCCAAGGAGAAAATTGGCAGGGCGCTGCTCTCGGGCAAACCCTTCTCGACTTATATAAAGGTGGTCCAGTCCCAAGCTGGCGTTTCAACACAGTACCCCCTCTTCAGCAGCTACAAGATGACCGGCGACAGGGAGAACGTCCGAATAGTCCGGCCCGAGCCGGACTGATTGTGCTATAATCTTATCATGCCAAAAGAGCCTGTCAGACCGAATATCGGCAATATCAAGCCTTATGTTCCCGGAAAATCCGTTGAAGAGGCGGAGCGGGAACTGAACATCACCGGGATGATCAAGCTTGCCAGCAACGAGAACCCCCTCGGGCCCTCCCCGAAAGCACTTGAGGTGATCAATAAGTACGCCAAAGACATCTATCTTTACCCCGACCAGCAATGCTTTGAGCTGACGCGCATCCTCGCGGAAAAGCTCGATCTTTCCCCGGGGAACATAGTGGCAGGCAACGGCTCTGACGAGGTGATGATGATGGCCGCCCTTGCTTTCATTTCAGCCGGGGATGAGGTGATAGTTTCCCTCAATACCTTCTCGACATATGAGATGGTATCAAGGCTGATGGAGGCCTCCATTGTGAGAGTGAACCTGAACAATTACGCGTACGACCTCGCGGCGATGGCAAAGATGGTGAGCCCCAGGACAAAGATGATATTCGTCTGCAATCCGAACAATCCCACCGGAACAATGGTCGGCCAGAAGGATCTGGATGAGCTGGTCAATAAGGTGCCGCCCGAAACGATCGTCCTCATCGATGAGGCGTACAGGGAATACGCCGATCCGCTGTCCTATCCCGATTCCTTGCGATATGTCCGCGAGAAAAAGAACGTGATCGTCACCAGGTCGTTCTCAAAGATATACGGCCTTGCGGGGCTCAGGGTGGGTTACGGCATAGCAAAGCCGGAGCTGGCCAGGTACCTGAATCTTGTGAGGCTCCCTTTTTCCGTGAACAGGCTGGCGCAGTCAGCGGCGATAGCTGCGATCAATGACGTCGCCCATGTGGAAAAAAGCAGGAAGAACAACGCCGAAGGGAAGGCCTATCTATACTCAGAGCTGGAAAAGCTGGGGCTTAAATCCCTCAAGACCGAGGCGAACTTCATTTTCATCAACATCAACAATGACGCCGACCATGTTTTCCTTTCGCTGATGAGGAAAGGCGTGATAGTGAGGCCCCTTTCGTCCTTCGGGCTGCCCGGAGCAATAAGGGTCACCGTCGGGTCCCCCGAGCAGAACAAAAAGTTCATCAAGGTCCTCTCCGAGGTGTTATGAAGCAGACCCCTCTCCATGATGTCCATGTAAAGCTCGGCGCAAAACTGGTCCTTTTCGCTGGATGGGAGATGCCGGTGTTTTATTCGGGCATTATAGCCGAGCATAAAGCTGTCAGGTCCTCGTGCGGGATCTTTGATATCGGGCATATGGGAGCGGTGAAGGTCTCGGGAGACGGTGCTGTGCCCTTCCTTCAGAGGCTCCTGACGAATGATGTGTCAAGACTAACGGAAGGGGCTTCTCAATATTCACTGATCCTCAACAGTTCCGGCGGAGTGATCGATGATATATTAGTATACCGCCTCAAGGATCACTTCATGCTTATCCTTAATGCTTCGAACACACAGAAAGACATGGACTGGCTGACAGGGAACAATGACGAAGGTGCTTTGATAGAGGACCTGAAGGATAAAATGACGCTGCTCGCACTGCAGGGACCGAGGTCACAGGAGATCCTGCAGAAGATAGTGGATGTCGACCTAAAGACCATCGGCCATCATCAAATCGTTCCGGTTCAACTCTCTAATTTCAAATCTCTGGTCTCAAGGACCGGCTATACCGGCGAGGACGGCTTTGAGCTGTTCTTTGACAGTTCAAAGGCCGAAGTTGTCTGGAGCAAACTGATCGAACTCGGCACAATGCCGTGCGGCCTTGGAGCAAGGGATACATTAAGGCTCGAAGCCGGGATGCCGCTTTACGGGCATGAATACAATGAAGGCATAACCCCGCTTGAAACCCCCTTCATGTTCGCCGTCAAGCTGGAAAAGGAGGATTTCATCGGCAAAAGCGCCCTCCTGCTTCAAAAGGACCACGGGATATCAAAAAAACTTGTCGGCCTTAAACTTAAGTCCGGCATACCCAGGCAGGGCTACAAAATAATGATGGGCGGGAGCGTGGTCGGATACGTGACCAGCGGGACCCTTTCTCCCACGCTGAACCTCCCAATAGGCATGGGTTTCGTGAGGATCGAGCATTCGGGAGTCGGAACGAAGCTTGAAATTGAGATACGGGGGGAAAACGCCGGCGCCGAGGTCGTAAAACTTCCTTTCTTTAAACGATTGACTTGATCGTTCGCCGAGTGTAGAATTCAAAATTGCAACAAGGAGGCGGTTTTCATGGCATTTGAAAGGATCTCCGTCAAAAAGGTCTATTATTATGTGATCTGCGCCGTCACGTTGTTCATACTACTATGGGGGGCGGTGGATGTGGTGGGCAGCGTTTTCAGCCTCACCGTCTTCAAGGGCCCATCTGCAGGAATTGAGATGCCCAGCGCCCAGGCGGGCGGTATGGGCGCTGAAAAAGGGGTTAGTGAGTCGATGGTCGACGAATATTATCAAAGCAGGATGGCGTTTGACCGGCTGGGCGACAGTGCGGCAAGGCTCCTGGTGGCAGGACTGGTTTTCCTCTACTCAAGCTTCAGGATAAGGGAGCTTGAGGCAAAGGAGATATAAAACATGTTCCCGGAAGACCTCAAGTACAGCAAGGAGCATGAATGGGTGAAAGCCGAGGGCGGGATCGCGACCATCGGCATCACGCATCACGCGCAGGATGCTCTCGGGGACATCGTATATACTGAACTGCCAAAGCTTGGAACAAAACTTGGAAGCATGCAGGAGTTCGGGGTGGTCGAATCCGTCAAGACCGTCTCAACGCTTTACAGCCCGGTCTCCGGAGAGGTCATCGAGATCAATCCAAAACTGGCGGCGAAACCCGAGATAGTGAATGCCGATCCCTACGGGCAAGGCTGGATGATAAAAGTAAGAATGGCGGCTCCGGGTGACCTCAATTCCCTCCTTTCCGCCGAGCAATACAGGGAACTTATATCAAAAAGTAAATGAGATACACCCCCGCCACTCCTCAGGACAAAGCGGAAATGCTTTCTTCGATCGGCGCAGGGTCGACCGATGACCTTTTCAGGGATGTTCCTGCCAAAGCAAAGATCGAAAACATTCCTGTCGCCTGGCAGAAAGGCATGAGCGAGCTCGAGCTTAAGGAAGCTTT
>CAZSXD010000099.1:0-4477 GCA_964611075.1 uncultured bacterium | reverse complement strand
TGTTCATCGGGGATTTCCCGATAATGACGGACAGGGGCACCTTCGTCATCAACGGCGTTGAGAGGGTCATCGTCAGCCAGCTTGTCAGGTCCTCGGGCGTTTATTTCAGGGAGAACAAGAAGGCCGAGAGGGGCAAGGCGACCTATTTCGCCACCATCATACCCGACAGGGGCTCATGGCTGGAAGTCGAGGTGGATGCCTCCTCCTGCGTTCACGCCCGCATCAACAGGACAAAGAAGGTCCCCATCACCACTTTCCTTTCGGCTATAGGATGCTCCGAAAAGGATATCAAGACAGCGCTCGGGGACAACGAGTTCGGGAGGAAGACGCTTTCCGAATACCCGATCAAGTCCAAGGAGGAATCGCTGGTCGAGATCTACAAGAAGCTGCGCCCCGGCGACCCGATCACCAATGAAGGCGCTCTCGCTTACATTAATAACCTGTTCTTCAACGTCAGGCGCTACGACCTGGGTCGGGTGGGAAGATATAAGATGAACAGGAAGATGGGCCTTAACATCCCGATCGAAAGGACCGTGCTCACAAAAGATGACATACTCGGCATCGTCAAGTACCTCGTCCAGATCAACATGGGGGAGGGGATGCCTGACGATATCGACCATCTCGGCAACAGGCGCATCAGGAGCGTGGGCGAGCTTATGCAGCGCCAGTTCATGGTCGGCCTTTCGCGCGTAGAAAGGCTCGTTAAGGAGCAGATGGTGGTGAAAGCGGGCGAGAACATCACGCCCCAGATGATTGTCAATGTCAGGCCGCTGGTAGCGGTGATCAAGGAGTTCTTCGGGTCCTCGCAGCTTTCGCAGTTCATGGACCAGACGAACCCTCTTGCGGAACTCACTCACAAGAGAAGGCTTTCGGCGCTCGGACCCGGAGGGCTCACCAGGGAAAGGGCCGGGTTCGAGGTGAGGGACATCCATCCTTCGCACTACGGGCGCATATGCCCCATCGAGACGCCGGAAGGACCGAACGCCGGCCTTATCGCGTCGCTTGGCACTTACGCCAAGATCAACAGTTTCGGGTTCATCGAAACGCCTTACAGGAAGGTCAAGAAAGGCATTGTCACGAACAGGATCGAATATATGACCGCCGATGTCGAGGACCTTTCAAAGATCGGTCCGTGCGACGTCAAGCTAAACGCTCACGGCAAAATAATCGACGAGCAGGTGCCGGTGCGTTACAAGAGGAAGTTCATATACGCTCTGCCGAAAGAGGTGGATTATGTCGGGGTGGCGCCCGACCAGCTCGTGGGGATCACCACGGCGCTCATACCTTTTATCGAACACGACGACGCGAACCGCGCCCTGATGGGGGCCAACATGCAGAGGCAGTCGGTGCCGCTCCTTGTTCCGGAAGCTCCGACCGTGGGCAGCGGCCTTGAAAGGAAGGTCGCGGAGGATTCCGGGCTTCTCACGCGCGCCAGCGTGTCGGGGAGGGTGACGCGGGTCACCGCCGATGAGATAGAGATAAGTTCCGGCAGGAAGACGGTCAAACAGAAGCTCATCAAGTTCCAGAGGTCGAATCAGAACACCTGCATGCATTCGAGCCCCATCGTAAAGTCGGGGCAGAAGGTGGTCAAAGGCGAAGTGATAGCGGATTCTTCCGCCACTGACCACGGCGAACTGGCCCTTGGAAGGAACGTCACCTGCTGTTTCATGCCCTGGGAGGGCTACAATTACGAGGACGCCATAATCATATCGGAACGGCTTGTGAAGGAGGATATCTTCACTTCCGTGCACATCGAGAGGTTCGAGGTGGATATCAGGGCCACGAAGCTCGGCATGGAAGAAATAACAAGGGAAATACCCAACGTCAGCGAGGAAGCGCTGAAGGACCTTGACGAAAGAGGCGTAATAAGAGCGGGGGCGGAGGTCAAGCCCGGCGACGTACTTGTCGGAAAAGTCACCCCGAAAGGCGAAACAGAACTGCCGGCCGAAGAGAAGCTCTTGAGGGCGATCTTCGGGGACAAGGCCCGCGACATGAGGGACACCTCCCTCAAGGTCCCGTCCGGCGAAGGCGGGAAGGTCATTTCCGTCAGGGCGTTCTCAAGGCAGTCCGGCGACGAGCTTCCGCCGGGCGTGCATGAGATCATCAGGGTCTATTTGGCCCAGCTCAGGAAAATATCCATCGGCGACAAGCTCGCGGGGCGCCACGGGAACAAGGGCATCGTTGCGAGGATCATGGCCGAGGAGGACATGCCGTTCCTTCCGGACGGGACACCGCTTGACATCATACTGAACCCGCTGGGCGTGCCGAGCCGTATGAACATAGGTCAGGTCTTCGAGCTTTTCCTGGGTCATGCCGGGAAAGTGCTCGGAAAACTTTATGAGGTCCCGACGTTCGACGAGTCCATAATGGAGAACGCTTCCGTTCTGAAGGTGCAGGAAGAGCTCGCGAAGGCGGGATCGAAGCCCGGTTTTTCGTGGATCAACCAGTCCGGCAAAGTGCTCCTGAGGGACGGAAGGACGGGCAAGGCATTTGACAGGCCTGTGGCGGTGGGGTGCATGTACCTCATGAAGCTCATCCATCTTGTGGACGACAAGATGCACGCGCGTTCCACCGGTCCCTATTCGCTCATAACCCAGCAGCCTCTCGGAGGCAAGGCGCAGTTCGGCGGACAGCGTTTCGGGGAGATGGAGGTCTGGGCGCTCGAGGCTTACGGCGCGGCAAACACTCTCCAGGAACTCCTCACTGTCAAGTCGGACGATGTTTCCGGAAGGGCGAGGGTCTACGAGGAGATAATCAAGGGAAAGCTCATGGGCAAGCCGGGCGTGCCCGAATCGTTCAAGGTCCTCATGAAGGAGCTAAGGAGCCTAATGCTTGACGTCAGGACAGTCAACAAGGAAGGCAAGGAGGTCGTCCTCGACGAGGAGGATGTCGAGCGGCCCAGCATCTTCGGCAGGTCCAGGCCGAGAGGCGAAAGGATGTTCCATGCAGATTAAGAAGAAAGAACCAAGAGAGTTCGAGACGATAAAGATCGGGCTCGCGTCCACCGAGCGCATCATGTCATGGTCGCACGGCGAGGTCGAAAAACCCGAAACGATCAATTACAGGACCTTCAAACCGGAAAGGAAAGGTCTTTTTGACGAAAAGATATTCGGGCCGGTGAAGGACTGGGAATGCCACTGCGGCAAGTACAGGAGGATAAGATACAGGGGCATAATATGCGAACGCTGCGGCGTTGAGGTCACCACCTCCAGGGTGAGAAGGGAAAGGATGGGCCATATCAGGCTCGCGGTCCCGGTCTCTCATGTCTGGTTCCTCAGGGGCACTCCCGGCTACATAGGCGTGGTGCTTGACGCGTCGACCAAGCTCATAGAAGAGGTCATCTATTACGACGCCTACATGGTCACCGAGGTCAATCCAAGCGGCAAGGAAAAGATCAGGCTCAAGGAAGGGCAGGTCCTCCGCGAAACGGAATACCAGGAAGCGCGCGAGAAGTACGGCAGCTCTTTCAAGGCGGAAATGGGCGCCAAGGCCGTAAGAGAGGTCCTCTCGAGGAAAGACGTTCAGGCCGTCGTCGTGAAGCTGCGCAGGGACCTGAAGGGGTCCGAAGGGCAGAGAAGGATAAAGATAGTCAAGCGCCTGAGGGTCATGGAAGCTTTCTTCAAGAGCGGCAACCACCCGGAATGGATGGTCATCGAGGTGATACCCGTGATGCCGCCGGACCTGCGTCCGATGGTCCAGCTTGAGGGCGGAAGGTTCGCGACTAGCGACCTCAATGACCTTTACAGGAGGATACTCAACAGGAACAACAGATTGAAGAAGATCATCAGCATGGGTGCGCCGGACATGATAGTGCGCAACGAAAAAAGGATGCTCCAGGAAGCGGTCGATGTGCTCATCGACAACGGCAGGCGGAAGAGGGCGGTCACAGGCTCCACAGGCAGGCCCCTTAAATCGCTTTCGGACATCATTGAAGGCAAGCAGGGACGTTTCAGACAGAACCTGCTCGGAAAGAGGACGGATTATTCCGGCCGTTCGGTCATAGTGGTCGGTCCTACATTAAAGATGCATCAGTGCGGACTTCCAAAGGAAATGGCGCTTGAGCTCTTCAAGCCCTTTGTGATCAGGAAGCTTGTTGAAAGAGGCCTTTCACAGAACGTGAAGAGCGCGAAACGGCACATCGAGAAGCGGGAGATATTCGTGTGGGACATCCTTGAAGAGGTCATCAAAGGGCATCCGGTGCTTCTGAACCGCGCGCCCACGCTTCACAGGCTCGGTATCCAGGCTTTCGAACCCATCCTTGTGGAGGGGAAAGCGATACAGATACATCCTCTGGTCTGTCCCGCGTTCAACGCTGACTTCGACGGCGACCAGATGGCGGTCCATGTGCCGCTGCTCACGGAATCGCAGGTCGAAGCGAGGCTCCTGATGCTTTCTTCAAGGAACATCCTTTCGCCTGCTTCTGGAAGGCCGATAATCACGCCCACCCAGGACATGGTCCTCGGTGTCTACTTCATGA
>CAZSXD010000098.1:0-4523 GCA_964611075.1 uncultured bacterium | reverse complement strand
TCGTTAAAATAGAAAAAGAAGCCGAAGGCGCCACTGAACGCGCGTCTTCCCTGGCGGAGCATGAAGAAATAAAAATCAAATACCTCGGAAGGAAGGGCGAGGTCCAGGCGGTGATGAGCGAACTCCCGGGCCTCGACGTTACCTTAAGAAAAGAGGTTGGCAAGCTCGCGAATGACGTCAAGGACAGGCTCACCGAAAAGGTCGGGGCGAAAAAGGTCCTGCTTCAGTCGCTTGAGAGGAAGAAAAGGCTCAAAGAGGACGCGGTCGACATAACGCTGCCCGGGACAGGGATCGTGAGAGGCAGGCTGCATCCAATCACAAGGACGTTCGAGGAAGTGAGGGACATCTTCTCAAGGATGGGATATTCGACCGCCGAAGGCCCCGACATCGAGACGGACTGGTACAACTTCGGCGCTTTGAACTTCCCGCCGGAACATCCCGCCATTGATATGCAGGCCACTTTTTTCATTGAGGGTGGAGGGCTGCTCAGGACGCACACTTCCCCCGTTCAGATAAGGTTCATGGAAAAGAGAACGCCCCCGATATCGATCATCATTCCCGGACGGGTCTACAGGTGCGATGCGGACGTGACCCATTCGCCCGTCTTCCACCAGGTCGAGGGCCTGGTAGTGGACAGGAACATCACCTTCGCGGACCTGAAAGGCACGCTCACCCATTTTACGCATGAGATGTTCGGCAGGGAGAGGCACGTCAGGTTCCGTCCTTCGTTCTTTCCGTTCACCGAGCCCTCGGCCGAGATGGACGTTGAATGTATAATATGCAACGGTGTGGGATGCCGCGTTTGCAAGAACACCGGCTGGCTCGAGATACTCGGCGCGGGCATGGTGGACCCGAACGTTTTCAGGAACGTGGGCTACGATCCGGACGTGAACACGGGTTTCGCTTTCGGGATGGGGATCGAGAGGATAGCGATGCTCAAGTACGGCATCTCCGACATAAGGCTGTTCTTCGAGAACGACCTGAGATTTTTGAGGCAATTCTAGATTTATGTTGAGCGGAGTCGAAACATGAAAGCGCCGATAGAGTGGCTTAAGCAATACGTGAAGATCGACCTGCCGCCGCAGGCTCTGGCGGACAGGCTAACCATGGCGGGGCTTGAAGTGGGCGCCATCGAGTATCACGGCAAGGGCATCTCCGACGTGGTGGCCGGAAAGATCAAGTCCATTGAGCGGCACCCGAAGAAGCCCGACGTCCTCATCTGCCAGGTGGACACGGGCGTCAAGATGCTTCAGATCGTCACAAAGGCGCAGAACGTCAAGGTGGGCGACAAGGTGCCCGTGGCTTTGCACGGCGGGGTACTTCCCTCGGGCATCAAAATAGAAAAACGGGAGCTTCACGGCGTTGAATCCTTCGGCATGCTGTGCTCCACGGTCGAGCTCGGCCTGAGCTCCTCAGCGGAGGGGATATTGATATTAGATAAGAACACCGCGGTCGGCGAGGACATCAAGAAAGTGCTTGGCATAGGAGGGGCGGTCCTCGATATCGATGTCCTCCCCAACAGGATAGACGTCCTCTCCGTGATCGGGATAGCCAGGGAGATCGCCGCGGTGCTGAACAGGAGCCTCAAGCTTCCCTCGTTCAAGGTTAAGGAAAGCGGCGGGCAGGCCTCCAGGGAAATAGAGGTCTCGGTCAAGGACCATGATCTTTGCCCCCGTTACATGGCAAGGGTCATAAAGAACGTGAAGATAGGGCCTTCGCCGAAGTGGCTTACGGAGCGCCTCCTAGCCTGCGGGATGAGGCCGATCAACAACGTTGTAGACATCACGAACTATGTCCTGCTTGAGACGGGCCAGCCTTTGCACGCTTTTGACCTCGATCTGGTCAGGGGGAAAAGGATAATCGTAAGGCGGGCGGTGAAGGGCGAGAAGATGAGGACGCTCGACGGCGAGACAAGGGAGATCAGCGGAGCGCTTGTCATAGCCGATGCCGAAGCTCCTGTCGCGGTGGCGGGCGTGATGGGAGGTGCTACGAGCGAAGTCAACGATCGTACCAGGGACATACTTCTTGAATCGGCATATTTCGACCCGAGGTCGATCCACAGGACGGAAAAGCAGCTCAAGCTCAGGACAGAATCTTCGGTGAGGTTCGACCGGGGGGTCGACTGGGACACGGTGCCGAAGGCCCTGGACAGGGCGGCCGCGCTTGTTTCGGAGCTGGCCGGAGGGGAAGTGCTGAAAGGCTGCGTCGATGTGTGCCCGAAGCAGAGGAAGCCGCGGACCGTGAAGCTGAGGGTCGCAAGGGTCAACTCAATGCTCGGGACGTCGCTGAAGGCCGGACAAATAAAAGCCATCCTTTCCAGGCTCGGGTTCAAGATGATAGGTGGGGCCGTTGAGATCCCGCTGTTCAGGGCGGGGGATGTCGAGCGGGAGATAGACGTCATTGAGGAGATAGCCAGGATATACGGCTACCAGAACATTCCGGTGACTCTGCCCACCCTCAAGATCGAGAGCATGGAGGTGCTCTCCGAAAAGCAGCTGAGAGAGATAAGGCAGATGATGGTGGACGCGGGGCTTTACGAGGCGAACACGTATTCCATGCGGCCGGCGGAACAGGGCCCGGACTTCGACCTTTCGCGCGCTGAATTGGTCAAATTGCAGAACCCGATATCGGAAGAGCTTTCGGTGATGAGGACGTCCCTCATCCCAAGCCTCCTGCAGGCGCTCGTGCACAACCTTAACAGGCAGATCGAGGACGTCAACTTTTTTGAGATCGGGAGGGTCTACGCGAGGACGGGAAAGGGCAAAACCGAAGAGAGAACGATGCTTTCGGCGGTCCTTTGCGGAAAGAGATCGTACCGTTACGACGGGGTCAAGGATGAAGCGGATCTCTTCGGCGTCAAGTCGCTGGCGAGCGGCATCCTTGAGCATCTCGGCGCGGACTTTGAGATCGGCGCGTGTGACATCGGGGGCTTCAATCCCGTGAGGTCGGCAACGCTCTGCTGTGCCGGCAGGATCATCGGCGCGTTCGGTGAAGTGGCTCCCGAATGGAACGACAAGGCGGGCGTCCTTAAGCCTGTTTACGCTCTTTCGCTCGACATCAACGAGCTTCTGGGAGTGAAAAAGCTCCCGAAGCTTTTCAGGGAGATCGCTCAGCATCCGGCGACGAAAAGGGATATCGCCATGATCGTGCCCGATGGCGTTACCCACAGGGATATCATGGAGACAATAAAGGCCGCCGGAGCTGCGCTTGTCGAGAACATAGTCCTCTTCGACATGTACAGGGGCAGCGGGATCGAAAAAGGCCATTACAGCCTGGCATATTCCATCACTTACCGCGACCCTTCACGGACGCTGACGGACCCGGAAGTGAACGGTAAACATCAGCAGATATCGGATGCGCTCGCGCAAAAACTGGGCGTTACGATCCGTAAGTAGAGGTAGCTGGTGGCTGACGCTTTATCTCCAATGGTGAAACAATACCAGGACATCAAATCCCGTCACAGGGACGCGATACTCTTCTTCAGGCTCGGCGACTTCTACGAGATGTTCAATGACGACGCCCTCATCGCCTCGAAAGAGCTTGAGATAACCCTGACAGGCCGCGGGGAAGGGGAGAACAGGATGCCGATGTGCGGCATCCCTTACCACGCCGCGTCCAACTATATTTCCAGGCTGATCTCAAAAGGCCACAAGGTGGCGATATGCGAGCAGACGGAGGACCCCGGTCTCGCAAAAGGCGTGGTGAAAAGGGAAGTCATCAAGGTGATCACTCCGGGTACCGTCCAGGAGGAGGCGATGCTCGATGACAGGTCGAGCAACTATCTTCTTGCGCTGACATTTTCAGGGACTGCCGTCGGCATCGCGTACGCCGACGCGTCCACGGGAGAGTTCAGGACGACCTGTATCGCTGGAGGTGACCGCAGTTCGGCCCTGATCGATGAGATCAAAAGGATATCACCCTCGGAGATACTCGTGCCGGACATCATTCCACAGGGATACTCCGGGATCCTCGACAGCCTTAAAGGTGAGGGCTTCCATCTCACCACCTTCAAGGACGTCTACGACGCGGAGATAGCCGAAAAGAGGATCAAGGAACGGCTTGGTGCCGCCACCCTCGAGAGCTTCGGACTGGCAAAGTTCGAGGCGTCCTTCGGCGCCTGCGCGGCGATACTTGATTATCTCGCGAACACCCAGAAGGGACCGCTCCATTACATCAGGAAGATCCAACCCTATGAGATCGGGAATTTCATGTACATCGACCATTCAACGAGAAGGAATCTGGAGCTCATCGAGACCGTCAGGGACAGGAAAGTGAAAGGCAGCCTTATCTGGGCGCTGGACGAGACGGTGACGAACATGGGTGGGCGGCTTCTGAAAAAGTGGATCCTGCAGCCTCAGCTTGACGTGCGCGAGATCAACGACAGGCTTGACGCGGTGGAGGAACTTGCCGGCGATATGCTCCTGAGGGAGGAGCTTGCCGCGGGCTTGAAGGCGCTATTTGACATCGAAAGGCTGGTGGGCAGGATCGCATCCACAGCCGCGAACGCAAGGGACCTCGTTTCG
>CAZSXD010000097.1:0-4592 GCA_964611075.1 uncultured bacterium | reverse complement strand
CGAATTTCAGCTGGAAGGAAGCCGTCAGGTATTGCGAATGGCTGAGCGGAAATATGGGGAATAAATTCGGGCCTCTTCCTGAAATAATGTGGGAGTATGCGGCGAGAGGGCCGCAGTCGCGTCTTTATCCCTGGGGGGATTTCCCGGACAAGAATAGGTACAATAAACATTACCCGCCGCTTACGCCTGTGGACAAGTATCCGCGAGGCAGGAGCTGGTGCGGATTGTGGGATATGTACGGCAATGGCTTTGAATGGGTGCTCCTCGCGGAGAAAAATAAGAATGTTATAGCATTGCGCGGTTGCCCGCCCATGGACCTGTCTTATCGGCTTTTTAGTGACGGGAACAGAGGGGAATTTAATGTGACCACCAAATTTCGTATAGGGATGGCTGGCAATGATCCGATCCCGGATCAAATAACTGCCGGGACCAAAGAATTGGCGTAAATCGCGAAAGACAATTCGTAATTTTACATCGGCGGAAGGACGTAGTGGGTATTTCTTCCGGCGCCCTGGGAATCGAGGATCTGTTTTTCCACAAGCATCGTCAATTCAATATGAGCTGTCTTATGTGAAACATTGAAAGCCTCGCGATATTCCCGGTTCGTTATCGCCCCGTGCTCGGATATGAATTGAATGGCCCTTTTCTGTCTCTTATTCAGGTCTTTCCCCGCCCACGGGCTTTTGATCTCCTCTTCTTCCTTTTCCCTCGCCGGCCTTGAGATGTTTCCGTCCCTTATGTAGCAGATGTCGTCGGTCCTGTAGGGTTTTTCGTCGCCTTCATTCACATGGATGACGATCACTTTCTTTTCGCCCTGTTCGATGACCTCGATAACAGGAGTAATGGGAGGCACGCATTTTGTCTTTCCGATGTCCAGCAGTTTTTCAACGGAATCTTCTTCCAAATCAACGCCCATGAGGTGCTTGTTCTTGTCGTCTATCCCGAGGATTATGCGGCCGCCGTCGGAATTGGCGAACGCGACGTATTCCCTTGCGACATCGTCGGGCGAGGGTATGACCTTGTCGAACTCGACCGACTGGCCTTCGCCCTGGTTGAGGAGCTCGATGATCTCGTTCCAGCTTGTCGCCATGACCGAAATATAGCACAAAATCGATGGTTTTGGCAAGAAAATTGCTGTATAGCCCCATATAGCGCGAATATTCACGAATATGGGCTAAACTCGAATAACGCGAATATGGGCAGGTCGCTAATTTCCCGAATGGAGGGGGTAAAAATGGCTAATCTGGTCTATCCGGAGTTAAGTTATAAGATTATCGGAGTTCTGTTCAAGATTTACAACCAAATGGGAGGAGGGTACCAGGAGAAATATTATCAGAGGGTGGTGAAGAGGGAATGTTTTGCACAGAATATACCGTTCCTTGAGCAAGTCAGGGTTGACCTTGTATATGAGCAAAAGCAAATTGGGAATTATTATATGGACTTTGTCCTGGATCATAAGATCGTTCTGGAATTGAAAATAGTCCCCCGATTTTCCACCAAAGATATCATGCAGGTCTTGAATTATCTCAAACAAAGCGGCCTTGAACTTGGAATATTGGCCAGCTTCAGCCGCAACGGCCTATTTTACAAGCGCATCCTAAAAGGGCGGGGCAATGGTCACTAATATTCACGAATATGCCCCGATCTCGGATGACACGAATAACCTCAAAGCTTCTGCAATCGTGCGCTCAATTCGTGTTATTAGGGAATGTTCGAGTGATTAGCGACAGGTACCATTCGGGTTATTAGAGAAAGGAGAAATTCGTGAGAATTCGCGATTTGTTTCGTGGGTTAACAAAAGAGCTTCTTGATATATTATTTCCACCACAATGCTTGATCTGCGGCAAGCAGGGCAACAAAGTTCTGTGTTCCACTTGCCTTGATAAGGTTGAACCGGTCGCGGGCCCCATCTGCCGGACCTGCGGGAAACCCCGGGACAAGTATTTCCGCGGCGATATTTGCGAGGATTGCTCTCAGGAAACACAACCGTTCACGATGGCGCGGTCAGCCGCTATTTATTGCGGAGTGACGAAAGACATGATCCATCATCTCAAGTTCAACGGCCGGAAAAGTTCATCGTTACCGCTCGCGGGCCTGCTTATCAATTTCGCAAAAACATCCGACATTCCTTTGAATGCGATCGATCTGGTCGTTCCCGTGCCTCTTTCCAGGCAAAGGATGAGGCAAAGGGGGTTCAACCAGTCCGGATTGTTAGTCTGCCTGTTCGCAAAAGCTTTCGGTCTTGAACCAGGCCTCGACAGGCTGGCAAAGATCAGGGATACGAAGCCTCAATTCGACCTTGAAAGGGAGCAAAGGCTTGTCAATGAGACGGGCGCGTATGAGGCAAAAGGTGTAAAAGCTTTGTCAGTACTTTTGATTGATGACATTTACACAACGGGCTCGACCGCGCGTGAAGCATCAAAAGCTCTGAAGGAAGCGGGTGCAGAAGCAGTGTATGTTCTGACGCTTGCTAGAGCCGTTGAAAAAGGTATATAATTGCCTTCTGGGAGGGATAATTAATGAGAACTATCGTTCAGGGGCACGGGCTTGAGGTCACCGATGCTTTGAGGGATTATGCCGAGAAAAAGGTAAAAAAAGTCGAGGAGTTCTTCGGCAATATCCAGAAGGCCGAAGTGACACTTGATTTCCGCAAGATAGAGAATAAAACGCGCAATAACGTGGCGGAAATAACCGTTTGGGCCGCGGGGAAGATCCTCCGCGCGGCTGACGGCGCCAGCGACATGTACGCGGCGATCGACCAGGCGATGGGCAAGCTCGACAGGCAGATGGAGAAATACAAGGAAAAGCTGAAGCACGAGACCAGAAGGTTCAGCGAGAAGATGAAGGAGCAGATAAGGGAGGCCATGCCCGAAAAGCTGAGCCCGAAGCATCCCGCCGGGCCGGTCATAGTGAAGGTCAAGAGGTTTGCGATGACGCCGCTCTCACCGGAGGAAGCGGCGCAGGAAATGGAGCTCCTTGGCCATGATTTCTTCATGTTCCTCAATTCAAAGACCAGCGAGGTCAATACGATATACAGGAGAAGAACAGGCAATTACGGACTGATAGAACCAGAGCTCCGCTGACAGTCCGATATTCAAGGGGGGATAGGCATTCAATGCTTATCTCCCTTTTATTTTGCGAGGTACTATGCCGTTAAAATGGCTCCTTAGTTTAATAAGCGACACCAACGAGAAAAAGCTGAAAGTCATCCAGCCTCTTGCGGCAAGGATCAATTCGTTCGAAGAGGGCATGAAAGCCCTGAGCGACGAACAGCTGCGTGGAAAGACCGACGAGTTCAGGAGAAGGCTTGCCGGCGGCGAGAAGATCGACGACATCCTTCCGGAGGCTTTCGCCGCCGTGAGGGAGGCGTCCGTCAGGACGACGGGACTACGGCATTTCGACGTCCAGCTTGTGGGAGGCATGGTCCTGCACCAGGGAAAGATATCGGAGATGAAGACAGGGGAGGGAAAGACCCTTGTTGCGACGCTCCCGGTGTACCTCAATGCTATCGCGGGCAAGGGCGTGCATATCGTGACCGTGAACGATTACCTTGCAAGACGCGACAGCGAATGGATGGGGCCGATATACAGGTTCCTCGGCCTCGAAGTGGGGCTCATCCAGCACGACATGGATTATGAGGAGCGCAAAAAAGCTTATGCGGCGGACGTGACCTACGGGACGAACAATGAGTTCGGCTTTGATTACCTCCGCGACAATATGTCGGTCCACATCGACCAGTGCGTCCAGAGAGGCCTCCATTACGCGATAGTCGACGAGGTGGACAGCATATTGATCGATGAGGCGAGGACTCCGCTCATCATTTCCGGCATGGTCGAGGAGAACATCGAGGGCTACTACAAAGCGAACGACATCGCGAAGAAGCTCATGAAGAACACGGATTACACGCTTGACGAGAAGACGAAGAACGCGGTCCTCACCGACATCGGCACAAAGAAATGCGAGAAGCTCCTCGGCGTCGAAAGCCTTTTTGACATCGAGAACATGGACATCGCACATCAGACGATCCAGTCGCTTAAGGCGAAGGAACTTTACCGCCGCGACACGGATTACGTGGTCAAGGACGGAGAAGTGATCATTGTTGACGAGTTCACCGGGCGGCTGATGACCGGTCGGCGCTATTCCGACGGGATGCACCAGGCGATAGAAGCGAAGGAGAACGTCACGATCCAGCAGGAGAGCCAGACGCTCGCGACGATCACTTTCCAGAACTACTTCAGGATGTACGGCAAGATCGCGGGAATGACGGGGACGGCAAAGACAGAGGAGGGGGAATTCTGGAAGATATACGGGCTTGAGGTTATCGAGGTTCCGACCCACAAGAAGATGATAAGGAAGGACCTGAACGACGTCATCTACAAGACGAAGAAGGAGAAGTTCAAGAACGCGGCGGATGAGATAGCGGAGCTCCACAAGAAGGGCCAGCCGGTGCTTGTGGGCACGGTTTCGATAGAGAACTCGGAAATTCTGAGCGAGATATTGATACGGCGTGGCATAACCCACAATGTGCTCAACGCGAAGCACCATGAAAGGGAGGCGGAGATCGTGGCGAAGGCAGGCCAGAGGGGAGCCGT
>CAZSXD010000096.1:0-4599 GCA_964611075.1 uncultured bacterium | reverse complement strand
AACAGAAAGGGCTGAAAGTTTACCTTGAAACCAATGGAACAATGCCCGAAAGGCTTGCTGAGATCGCGGGATCAGTCGATACGATCGCCATGGACATAAAGCTTCCGAGCGTAACTGGTGCATCCGACAGGCTTCCCGAGCATAAAAAAGCTCTTGAGGTAGCACTTGACAGGGTTTTCGTAAAGATCGTATTCGGAAAAGTTTCGAAGCCGATCGAGATAGAGAACGCGGCGAAGATGATCGAGGAAGTGAACTCTCTCATACCGCTGGTGCTCCAGCCTTTAACGCCCACAAGCGAGGTCAAGCACGGCCCCACTGCCGAGCAGGCGCTTCTCTTCCATTCGATCGCAAAAAGGCATCTCGCGGATGTCAGGGTGATCCCTCAGGTCCACAAATTGCTCGGCCAGCTTTAAAGTACGAGGCCAGATATCTCGAATTTTCCCGAATCATGCCTCAATCCCGAATAACCCTAATATTAGAGTGATTAGAGAGCAGCCCAAATTCGTGAGGATTGGCGTTATATGGGGCTGCCGTATAAATTGTGCTTGACTTGAGAGCGGCTTGCTTTTAAAATGCACCAAGCATAAGGATTAAGAAGAAGAATTAAGGATGAAGAATTAGGAGGTGAACCATGGCAGAAGTAAAAGGCTATTGCGTTAAGTGCAAAAAGAAACAAACAATGGAGAATCCCAAGCAGGTCACGTTAAAGAACAAGAGGAAAGCAGTGACAGGCAAGTGCCCGAAGTGCGGGACGAAGATGTTCAGGATCGGCGGAATGGCGTAATTTTTCGATCAAATTCTTTAAAGCTACCAGGTTGCGAATGACGTTTCCTGGTAGCTTTTTTTTATCGTGATTTTTTGCTATAATCCTTGGTCTATGCCAGCTGACCTTCATGTTCACACGAATTTCTCCGACGGTATATTTTCGCCCGAAGAGATAGTTAAAAAGGCGAAGGACGCGCGTCTTTCGGCCGTCGCAATAACCGACCACGACTGCGTCGACGGCATAGACAGTGCCATGGATGCGGGCAGAAAGCTCGGGGTAAAAGTGATACCGGGGGTGGAGTTCACGACCGACCTGCCCGACACGGAGGTGCACATTCTGGGCTATTACATCGATCACAAGGCACCGTGGCTGCTCGCTCTGCTCAAGAGGATCCGGGAGGACAGGGTGAACAGGGTGCATAAGATAGTGGAAAAGCTCAATGGCCTCGGGATAAAGATCAAGGCAGAAGACGTGCTCAAGCTTGCCGATAAGGGGTCGGTCGGAAGGCCCCATGTGGCAAGGGTCTTATGTGAAAAAGGCATCGTCAGGAGCATCCAGGAAGCTTTTAACAGGTATCTTGATCACAATTCACCTGCCTATGTTCCCCATTTCAAGCTTACCCCGGTCGAGGCCGTGGAAACCGTCAAGAAAACGGGCGGGATACCGGTTTACGCGCATCCCGGCACCTCCGCAAAAGACGAACTGATCCCGGAACTTGTTGCCGCGGGTCTCAAAGGCATAGAGGTCTACTACGGCAGCCATTCGGACCTGCAGGTGAGCCATTACCTGGCGATCACCAGAAAATACGGTCTTCTTGCGACAGGGGGATCCGATTTCCACGGTAGTCTCGGAAGAGAAGTGACGCTGGGGGAGGTAACCCTCCCCGACAGGGAATTCGAGAGATTTGAGGCGTATCATGACCAAGCTTGACGGTTTTACATATGCCGAAATAAACCTGGGCAACATCTCCCATAACATCGATGAGCTGAAAAGATTGTTGAAGCCGGGCGTCATGTTCATGGCCGTGGTGAAGGCCGACGCGTACGGCCACGGCGCAAAACAGGTGGCGAAGCACATCGAGAAAAAAGTGGATTATCTCTCCGTGGCGAACATCGCTGAGGCGCTTGAGCTCAAGAGCGCAGGCATAAAGAAACCCGTTCTTCTGCTGAGCGAAACATCCGCTTCGAACGCCCCCGCTGTCGTCAGGAACGGCTTTATCCAGACGGTCTATACGATGGAACTTGCAAAAGCGCTTTCCAGAGAGGCCGTGAAGCAGAAAAGGACCGCTGTCGTGCACATGAAGGTCGATACCGGCATGGGCAGGATCGGCGCACGTATTGAGGATGCGTACGATCTCTATTCGGCCCTTTCGCGGCTTCCGGGCATAAAGGTTGAAGGGGTATTCACACATCTTGCAAGGGCCGATGAGCGGAGCAGTTTTACCGCCAGGCAGCTTGATGCGTTCAGGTCCTTCATTTCAAGGATCGACGGCCGGGGACTCATATTCCATGCGGCCAACAGCGCCGGCACCATATATCATCAGCGCACCAGCCATATGGACATGGTAAGGGTGGGGCTGTCCATGTACGGGATATTTCCGCCGGGCGGAGGCAAATCGCATCTCGATCTCAGGCCTGCGCTTGAATTCAGGACAAAAGTGGTGTACTTCAAGAGGGTGGCGGCCGGAACGCCGCTGAGTTACGGCTCAACGTACGTGACGGACAAAGGAACGGGGATAGCCACCATCCCGGTCGGTTACGCCGACGGGCTTCCGAGGGCGTTATCGAACAAGGGGCATGTCTTGATCAACGGAAGGCGGTTCCCGATAGCCGGGAGGGTCTGCATGGACCTGACGCTCGTCAATGTGGGGAACGCCGATGTTTCGGCGGGCGACGAAGTGACCCTGATAGGAGCTCAGGGCAGAGAAATGATATCGGTGGACGAGGTCGCAAGGCTCGCCGACACCATCAGCTACGAAATAATCTGCGGAATAGGGAAAAGGGTGCCGAGGATCTACGTTAAATGACATACGTGCCGTTATACAGGAAATGGCGTTCGCAGAACTTTGACGAACTGGTCGGGCAGGGGTTCATCGTTCAAACTCTGAAGAACGCGATAAAGAGCGGGAGGATCTCCCACGCATATCTTTTTTCGGGCGTGAGGGGGACGGGAAAGACCAGCACCGCCAGGATATTCGCGAAAGCGCTGAACTGCGCGAAAGGCCCTACGGATTCGCCGTGCGGCACCTGCGACCAGTGTATCAAGATCCGGGACGGCCACGCGGTGGACACGATCGAGATCGATGCCGCCTCGAACCGCGGCATAGACGAGATACGGGACTTGAGGGAAAAGGTGAGATACACTCCGGTGGAGGGACGGTACAAGGTATACATTATAGATGAGGTCCACATGCTCACGTCCGAAGCTTTCAACGCGCTTTTGAAGACCCTAGAGGAGCCGCCGAAGCACGTCGTCTTCATCCTTGCGACCACCGAGCCCCAGAAGGTTCCGCTCACCATCGCGTCCAGATGCCAGCGGCTCGATTTCAGGAGGCTTTCCAACACGGAAGTATCCGATCATATAAGGAAGATAGCGAAGATGGAAGGCATCGCCATCGACGATGAGGCGATACAACTGATCGCGAGGAACTCGGAAGGGGCGATGAGGGACGCGATATCGCTCTTTGATCAGCTCATTTCTTTCGCGGGCAAGTCCATCAAGCACGATGACGTGATCCAGATGCTGGGGACGGCGAGCGCGGACCTTATTTTCGAGTTCGGCGACGCACTTGGGAAAGAGGACGTCGGCGCCCTCATGGCGCTGATCGGCAAGCTGACCTCGGAGGGGCGCAGCATTCCCCAGGTGACGAGGGAGGTCCTCACTCATCTAAGGAACCTGATGCTCGTGCTGTTCGGCGGAGAATAGTCCATTGAGGAAACATTGGATCATATCTCAAAGCTCAAGGGGCAGGCCGGGCTTTTCACCGTCGACAGGCTGAAAAGGATCATGGGACTTATGTCAAAGGCCGAGGTGGACATGAAGTGGCATCCACAGGCAAGGATATTGCTTGAAATAGCTGTCATTGAAGCATGCGGGGCGGTGCGGTCCCAGCTAAGACCTGAGAAAAAGATCTCAGCCCAGGTCGTCAAGGAAGCTGTGCCGGGCGATCTTTCATCGATAAAGAACAAATGGCAGGCCCTGCTTGAAGAGGTCAAGAAAAGGAATACTTTTGCCTATATTTCGCTCCATGAAGGGGAGCCTTCTTCATATGAGAACGGCGTCCTGACGGTAAAGTTCAAGAAAGGGTTCGCTTTCCACAAGGAAAGACTGGAAGAAGCATCCTCAAAGAAGGCTGTCGAGGACGCCTTATCCGCTCTGCTGGGTGCTGCGACATCTATACGCTGTGTCGTGGAAGAGAACGCGGCGAGACCCGACGTGAACCTCTCAAAAGTGGCCGAGTTCTTCGGCGGCCAGGTCATCTCCTAACTCCCCAAAATTTACCTTGACATTGGCAAAAAAGGGCGGTATATTCCTCCTGAAGCTATGATATTCGGTGAATTGGGAGATATTCTCGGCAAAGCAAGGAAAATGCAGGATGACATGAAGGCCGTCCAGAGGGAGCTTTCCGAGGCAAGGTTCGAGGAGAATTCGGGCGGCGTAAAAGTGATTGTTTCTGGGGACATGGAGCTCAAGGAGCTCAAGATCGACCCCAAATTGCTCGAAATGAACGATATCAACAGGCTCGAGTGGCTCATCTCCGATTCGGTGGACAAGGCTTTTTCCAAAGCGAAAAAAGAAGCGATGGGAAAGTTCAAGAAAATGGCCGGAGGTCT
>CAZSXD010000095.1:0-4628 GCA_964611075.1 uncultured bacterium | reverse complement strand
CCTGCTTGGCGGCACCGCCCGGAGTGGTCAGATGGCCGCCCGGTTCCTTCATGGCAAGGACCACGCCGCAGCCTATGACAGCGGCTGCTATCCCGACCGCGGCTACCATCGCGCTGGAATCACTGGCCGGTGCAGCAATCCCTGCGATCGCGGCAACTATTCCCACCAGGCCTATGACACCGAATATGATGATATTGTTATTGTAAGCATCCCAGGCATCACTGTTCTTTTGCAGAGCATCTTTATCTTTCACCAGTGCTGCGAACTGTACGTCCGATATTTGCTGCACGCCGCCCTGAATGATCTTCCAGTCGGTCACTTCAGTCTGTGTGGATGAGGAGGTGGTGGTCCAGCTCGGGCCGATTATCGAGTAATATCCCGGGTAATAATTGCTGCTGGTATAGGCCGACCCCTCTGTCTGATAACTTTTGCTGAGAAGGATGTCCAGCTTCTTTGACTTATATTCCTGCTGCTGCTTGTACATGCTGTCCATGATCTTCTCTTTTACCTGGCCGGTGTCCTTGATAAGGATGGTCGTTGTCGTATCGGCCACCACTGAGATAAGCTCGCTGAAAATAGTGACGCCATCCTTTACCGCTTTCACATAATGGCTGCCCACTTCGACATTCTTTATTTCGGCCATATCCTGTCCCTGAGATTTTTCGTCTATGAACAGCTCGATGCCTTTGACCTCGGAAAAGATCTTTAAAGTTCCGGTCTTGGCCTGTGCATAAGCAAAACTTGGCTGCAAGAAAGCGGATATGGTGAAGACAAAAAGGATCATTGTTGCCAGAGGCCTTAATACTTTCGTTTTCATATTTTTCTCCTTTTTAATCTGCCCGAGGGGAGACTCGAACTCCCATGCTGTTAGGCATACGCTCCTGAAGCGTACGTGTCTACCAATTCCACCACCCGGGCATTATATCATATCTTATCATTGCCGCTGGTCGGAGTCGAACCGACATGAGGGGTTACCTCACGCGATTTTGAGTCGCGCGCGTCTGCCAGTTCCGCCACAGCGGCAAGACTACACGGGCTTCAATTCCTCAAAAACGCCCATCGCCCGGAACTTCTTGTAACGCTGGTCGACAAGCCCGGCTTTTGTGAACTTCTTGAGCTCGGCGAGGTTCCTGAGCAGGGCGTTCTTTATGTTGTGCGCGGCGGCCTCCGCGTTCGTGTGGGCGCCGCCCACGGGCTCCTTTATGATCTCATCGATTATGCCGTTCGCCAGATGGTCCTTTGCGGTTATCTTGAGCTCCTCCGCGGCGAATGGCGCCTTTGTCGCGTCGCGGAAAAGTATGGAAGCGCAGCCCTCGGGCGAGATCACGGAATAGAACGAATATTCCAGCATCAGCACCTTGTTGCCCACGCCTATCCCCAGCGCTCCGCCTGAGCCGCCTTCGCCGGTTATGACGACTATCATCGGGACCTCGAACCGCGACATTTCTCGGAGATTCCTGGCTATCGCCTCCGCGACGGACCTCTCTTCGCCTTCTATACCGGGATAGGCGCCGGAGATGTCTATGAAGGTCACTATCGGGATATCAAAGTTGTTCGCCATCTCCATCAGCCTCAGCGCCTTCCTGTAGCCTTCCGGATTTGCCATTCCCCACCTGCGGTATATGTTCTCCTTCGTGGTGTTGCCCTTCTGGGTCCCGATGATCATCACGGATTGATTGTCGAGCTTCGCTATGCCGCCCACCATCGCAGGGTCGTCCGCAAAGCCCCTGTCCCCGTGGAGCTCCAGGAAATCGGTGAAGATGTGCTTGATGAAGTCGAGCGTCGTGGGGCGCTGGACGTGCCTTGCTATCGAAACGATCTGGAGAGGAGTGAGCTTCCCGTAGATATCCTTCTTCTGGCTCTCGATGCGCTCCTCGATGGCCTTTATATCATTTGTCAGGTCGATCTTCCCGTGGCTGGAGAGACGGCGGAGCTCCTCGATCTTCCTATAAAGGTCGAGGAGCGGTTTTTCAAAGTCGAGCATTCCCTTCGGTTTGTCCGCCATTTATTTCTCCACGAAGAACCTGACGACCCTGATAAGGGTGTCTTTTAAGTTCTTCCTTTCCACTATCATGTCCACGAAGCCGTGCTCCAGTACGAATTCCGCCCTCTGGAATCCCGGCGGAAGTTTCTGCTTTATCGTCTGCTCGATGACCCTGGGGCCCGCGAAGCCGACCAGCGCCTTCGGCTCGGAGATGATGATATCGCCCAGCATTGCGTAGCTTGCGGAGACACCCGCCATCGTGGGGTCGGTGCAAACGGATATGAACGGCTGCCTGGCCTTCTTGAGCTTGGCGAGCGCCGCGGAGGTCTTTGCCATCTGCATGAGGCTGAAGATGCCTTCCTGCATCCTGGCGCCGCCCGAAGCGTTGAATATGACGACGGGGCGCCTGTTCTCCATGGCGCGCTCTATGAGCCTTGTGACCTTTTCGCCGACGACGGAGCCGAGGCTTCCCCCGATGAACCCGAAGTCCATCACACCCAGTTCAATGGGGAGACCTCCGATCTTCGCTTCGCCTGTGACGATCGCCTCGTTGAGCCCGGATTTTTTCCTGGCTTCCTCAAGCCTTTTCGGATAGGGCATCGTGTCGCTGAACTTGAGCGCGTCCTTTGATAAGATGAGGTTATCAACCTCTACGAACGAGCCTTCATCCGCGGTGATCCTGATGCGTTCCCTGGCGGCCAGCCGGAAGTGGTAGCCGCATTTGGTGCAGACCTTCAGGTTATCGTCCAGGTCCTTTGAATAGATGGTCTGCTTGCAGCTGAAGCACTTTACCCATAAATTGCCCGGCAGGTCGAGTTTTTCGGCCTTCGTTTCGGTCTCTTTCTGTTCCTTCTTATGCTTGAACCATTCGTGTATTGATTTCATGAAAAACGTATGATATTATACCCGAAATCCGAAAGAGTTAAAGGAGAAAATATCAATGGCGAACATCAAGGCAGCGATAAAATATATCAGGAAATCAAGGAAAAACCGCATCAGGAACCTTGCGGTGAAGAAGAACATAAAGGATCTGCTCAAGAACGCCAAGAAAGCCATCGCGGCGAAGGCAAAGGACGCGAAGGACAAGGTTGCGGCGGCGGTAAGCGCGATAGACAAGGCGGCCGAGAACGGCAGAATGCACAAGAACACCGCTGCCCGCAAGAAATCCCGGCTGATCGCAAAGTTAAATGCATCCGCAAAGTGACCGCGCCGTCAAGCTGCGGGCTTACGCAAAGATAAACCTCTCGCTGAGGGTCATCGGCAAAAGGTCCGACGGCTACCACGACATCGATTCAATAATGCAGTCAGTTTCGCTCCACGACGAGATCGAGGTCAAGCCCGCCGCTTCCGGCATCAAGGTAACCTGCACCCCTGGTATCGACGGCAACATAGCTGAAAAAGCGGCAAAGACGCTCCTGGACGAGATCAAGCTGGTAAAGGGCGTCGAGATATCCATAAAGAAGCACATTCCCGTGTCTTGCGGCCTCGCGGGCGGCTCCGCCGATGCGGCAGCTGTCCTGACGGGGATGAGCGTTGCCCTGGGCCTGAACCTTCACAAACACAAGCTTATCGAGATCGGCGCCAAGGTCGGTTCCGATGTCCCGTTCTGCCTCACCGGCGGGACTGCGAGGGTGACGGGCAGGGGAGAGAAGATCGAGAAGGCCAATCCGCAGAGCGGCGCGGCTTTTCTCCTGGTGCTCCCGGCGATGGAAGTCCCCACTAAGGCGATATACGATGAATTCGATAATATCGGCGCCGGCAGTTCCGACAATGAACTTGAAAAAGCGGCTGTTTCCAAGTTCCCCCGTATCGCCGCGGTCAAGGAAGCTTTAAAAAAGTCCACAGGCGTTACATGGAAGATGTCCGGCTCAGGCCCCGCGCTTTTCCTGGAGCTCATGGATATCTCGGACGCGGAGAAGTACACGGAAAAGATCCAGGGATTGAAATTGAATTATCATGTGGTCAAGAGGATGGACCTCGGAGTAGAAATCGTTTCCTGATGCTTGCCCTCTAATCTGCTGACGATTCCCACTACATCTGTCGAAAAACGCCACAATAACATTCAAGTTTCCTTCATTTCTGCTCATAAATTGTCGGCATGAAAATTGCTGATATTAGTGCCAGGAGGGATACAAATGAACAATGAATTGGTGCCGATTGAGGTAATAGAGAACAGGATTTTCGTTATCCGGGGCCACAAGGTGATGCTCGATAGAGATCTGGCCTTTTTATATGGAGTACCTACAAAAGTATTGAATCAGGCAGTAAAAAGGAATATTCACAGATTTCCTGATGATTTCATGTTTTCATTGTCACGAGAGGAAATATTAAGGATGTCACAAATTGTGACTTCCTCAGAAATTGGCATTGCATCAATAAAATTTTCAAAGAATGTGACTGCATTCACGGAGCACGGGATATTGATGCTTTCTTCAGTACTAAATAGTGAACGTGCTGTGGCGGTCAACATCCAGATCATGCGCACATTCACGAAGCTCCGCCGGATGTTCTTCGGCTACAAGGAGCTTAAGGAGCGGCTGGAACAGATCGAGAGCAAGTACGACGGCCAGTTCAAGGTCGTTTTCGATGCGATAAATGAGATGTTAAGTGAGCCAACGACGAAGGTGAAGGGGGTTGGATTCTT
>CAZSXD010000094.1:0-4645 GCA_964611075.1 uncultured bacterium | reverse complement strand
ATCATGGCCGATCACCGCCGCAAGCCCGCAGAGCCCCATCGATATATCAGTTCCGATCAAGTTCTTTGCGGCCAGAACGGGTATCAGACCTTTAAGGAGATCGAAGAGGTAAACAAGCAGGGCTGAGACCGGCCCGACAACAAGAAGAACGTTCGTCGCGCCAGCGTTGCGTGTCCCCTTTTTCCTTATGTCAAAGCCCTTTTTAAGTTTTGCGGCAATGTACGCGGAGGGGATGGACCCCAGCAGGTAAGCAAAAATAACGAGCGCCGCAAGTTTAAGCATCGATCACTGGCCCAGGTTGAATTCTTTATGCAGGATCTCCATGGCTTTTTTTGCCTGTTCTGCCTTTATGACGCATGAGATCTTTATCTCGGAGGTGCTGATCATCTGGATGTTGATCCCGTTCCTTCCAAGAGCGTCGAACATCAATCCGGCGACTCCAGGCTTTGATATCATCCCCACGCCCACTATCGATATCTTTGCCACTTCATCGTCGGAAACGACCCCTTCGGCACCGAGCTCCTTTGCCACCCTGGTCGCAACGTCAACCGCCTTTTTCATGTCGGGCTTGTTCACAGTGAACGCCATGTCAGCCAGATTCCCCGCCGAATGGATGCTCTGGATGATCATGTCGACGTTGATCTTCTCATCGCCCAGTATCCTGAAAAGTTTCGCCGCGATACCCGGCTTGTCAGGGACCTTCAGGACGCCCACTTTCGCTATATTGGTATCTATCGCCACCCCCGAAACCACATCTTTCTTTTCCATTTCCGATACCTCCTTGATATATGTACCTTCTACATCGGACATGCTGCTTCGCAGGTGGATCACAAGCCCGTAATTCTTGGCGCATTCAACGCTCCTGGGATGCAGGACCTGCGCCCCAAGGCTTGCCAGCTCAAGCATCTCGTCATACGAAACAACACTGAGCTTTTTTGCGTCCTTCACTATGCGAGGATCGGCCGTGTAAACGCCGTCAACGTCCGTATAAATTTCGCAAACGTCCGCTTTCAGCGCCGCCGCTATAACAACAGCCGAAGTATCTGATCCGCCGCGGCCGATGGTGGTGATGTCGCCGTTCTTATCGATCCCCTGGAATCCGGTAACGATCACTATTTTCCCCTCGCCAAGTTCTTTATGGATCCTGTCAAGCTTAACGTGAGTGATCCTTGCTTTTGAAGGTATGTCCTCCGTGTGTATCCCCGCCTGCCACCCCGTCAAAGATACAGCTTTGAAGCCGAGGCCGTGGATGGCCATAGTGACGAGAGCGGCAGAAACCTGCTCGCCTGTCGAAATCAGCATGTCATATTCGCGCGGGTCGGGATTGTCCGTGACCTGGTTAAGAAGGGCGATAAGGTCATCCGTCGTGTCGCCCATTGCGGAAACCACGACAACAACATCGTTCCCGGCGGCTTTCGCGGCCGTGATGCGTGACGCGACCTTCTTTATCCTTTCGACTGAGCCAACAGAGGATCCGCCGTATTTTTGAACAATTATCGGCATAGGTTGAGGATTATATCACAAAAGTTGATATAATAGATGTGATGTTCGCTATAACCCGCCGTCAATACGACATAATAATGCATCAGGCGCAGGCCTGCTACCCGCAGGAATCGGGAGGGTTCCTGGGCGGACGCGAGGGCGTGATTCTCGGCGTCCTGCCGACTTTCAACATGCACCTCTACGACCGGACGAACACATTCGCGATGACCACGGACGACTTTGACCGCGCTGCGAGGTTCTTCGAAAAATATAAGCTTGATTCCTACGGCGTCTACCATTCCCATCCGAAAGGGATCCCGTATCCTTCCAGGCAGGACCTGGCTCATAACCAGAAATATCATTTCATCGTCGGCCTTGCGGACAGGTACAATCCGGAACTTTATGCATACGAGGTGGAGAACGGCGAGGTCATACCGGTCCCGATCCAGATAGTTGATGAATCGCTCGTCGAGCAGATGTACCTGAGCCCGGAAGACCCGAAGCTGGCAAGCGCTGCACCTCCTGACGACATGAAGGAGCTTGCCGACATGATAAATGCCATGATCGAAGGCCGGGATGTGGATTACCGCAAAGAACCGCCGAAGTGGGACTCATCATCATTCAGCACGAGGGCATAAATCCCCCTCTAAATCCCCCTCCAGCTTCTGCAGTTCTATGACTGGATAGATATTCCTCCCCCTTTCTAAAAGGGGGCAAGCTAGTTCTAGCTTAAGACTGGTCGGGATGGGGGATTGGAACCCGCACACGGCAACAAACTTGCTGCTCTATCAAACATGAAGAAACGAAGGCTAATTACGAATGGATATCACTTGCCTTACAACCCTGACCTCAAAATTTGGGGCAGAGAACTTCGAAAAAACATGACCAAAGCGGAGAAAAAGCTCTGGCACCAATTTTTACGGAAGCTTCCAGTCACGGTCTTAAGGCAGAAACCTCTTGATGGCTTTATAGTCGATTTCTACTGCGCCAAAGTGAAACTCGTCATCGAAGTGGACGGCGGACATCACTTTACCGATAACGGCATTGCATATGATCAACAAAGAACAAAAATCCTCGAAAGTTATGGCTTGAAAGTTATTAGGTTTACCAACAGGGAAATTATGGACAATTTCAGAGAAGTTTGTTCGGAGATCGCAAGTGTCATCAATCGCACACGTTCCCCCTTGAGAAAGGGGGAGCCGAAGGCGGGGGATTGAGCAATCTGCTATAATCACCTCGTTATGTCTGATTACGACCACAGATCTATCGAAAAGAAGTGGCAGTCCTTCTGGGACAAGGACAAGACCTATAAATGCGCTGAGGACCCGAAGTTCCCGAAGGATAAGCGCTTCTACTGCCTCGACATGTTCCCCTACCCCTCCGGCGCCGGGCTCCATGTGGGCCATCCTGAGGGATATACCGCATCAGACATACTCTCAAGGTTCAAGCGGATGAACGGGTTCAATGTCCTCCACCCGATGGGCTGGGACGCTTTCGGGCTGCCGGCGGAGAACTACGCCATCAAGACCGGCACGCATCCGAGGATATCTACCGAAAAGAACATCGAAACATTTAAGCGCCAGATCAAATCCATAGGTTTCGGGTACGACTGGGACCGCGAAATAAACACGACCGATCCTGCCTATTTCAAATGGACCCAGTGGATATTCCTTAAGCTTTTTGAGAAGGGTTTGGCTTATGAAGCGACCGTGCCCATCAACTGGTGCCCGTCATGCAAGACGGGGCTTGCGAACGAAGAGGTATCGGACGGCAAATGCGAAAGGTGCGGTTCGAGCGTTACCCGCAAAGACATGAAGCAGTGGATGCTGAAGATCACCGCTTATGCAGACAGGCTCCTCGAAGGCCTGGATAAGCTGGACTGGCCGGGATCGATCAAGCTCATGCAGAGGAACTGGATAGGAAAATCCATCGGCGCTGAAGTCGATTTCAAGATCGACGACTTCAAGGAAACCTTGAGGGTTTTCACGACCAGGCCGGATACTCTCTTCGGCGCAACTTACATGGTCGTGGCGCCCGAGCATCCGATCGTTCTTGAGATAACAACGGAAGAGCAAATGGACGAGGTTCAGGATTACATCGAGAAATCCAGGCAAAAAAGCGATCTTGAACGCGAACACCTCACTAAATCAAAGACCGGCGTTTTCACCGGCTCATATGCGGTCAATCCCGTCAACAACCAGAAGATACCTGTCTGGATATCCGACTATGTCCTGATGACCTATGGCACCGGCGCGATAATGGCCGTTCCCGCCCACGACCAGCGCGACTTCGAGTTCGCCACTAAATTTAAGCTGCCGATTATTCAGGTGGTATCAAAGGACGGCCCGCCTGCCGGCGAGGCAGGCAAGCCTCATGACCTTACCGAAGCTTATGTCGAGGACGGCGTCGCCGTCAATTCAGGGCAGTATAACGGGATGAAAACCCTTGAGTTCAAGGAAAAGATAACTGCCGATCTCGAAAAGAAAGGGCTCGGGAAGAAGACCATAAATTACAAATTGAGAGATTGGGTTTTTTCAAGACAACGGTACTGGGGCGAGCCGATACCTCTCGTCCACTGTCCAAAATGCGGGATCGTGGCGGTACCGGAATCAGAACTGCCCCTCAAATTGCCGGAGGTCAAGAAGTTTGAGCCGACCGGAACTGGCGAATCGCCGCTGGTCAACATCAAGGATTGGGTGAATACGAAATGCCCCAAGTGCGGAGGGCCGGCAAAGCGCGAAACGAACACGATGCCCCAGTGGGCGGGTTCGAACTGGTATTTCCTGCGGTATATAGACCCGGACAACAGCAAAGTCTTGGCTGACAAGGAGAAGATCAAATATTGGATGCCGGTCAACCATTACATCGGCGGAGCTGAGCATGCAGTATTGCATTTGTTATATTCAAGGTTCTGGTATAAGTTCCTTTTTGATATCGGGGTCGTTCCAGGCGATGAACCGTTCCAAAAATTAACTAATCAGGGCCTGATACTCGCCGAGGACGGACAGAAGATGTCAAAGTCGCTGGGGAATGTCATTAATCCCGATGAGGTGATCGAAAAATTCGGCGCGGATTCATTCAGGATGTACGAAATGTTCATGGGGCCGCTGGAGATGGCAAAGCCGTGGAATACGAACGGGATAATCGGGATAAGAAGGTTCCT
>CAZSXD010000093.1:0-4691 GCA_964611075.1 uncultured bacterium | reverse complement strand
GATCTCGTGGAGCCTCTTGTCCACTTCTTCCCTGCCCCAGTTCAATCTCATGCTGTTCTGTGACATTTCAAGGCCCGAAGTGGCGACCCCTCCCGCGTTCGCGGCTTTTCCCGGCCCGTAAAGGATCTTGGCCTTCAGGTAGACTTCGATGGCTTCGGGTGTCGACGGCATGTTCGCGCCTTCCGCAACGCAGATACAGCCGTTCTTAACCAGCACTTCCGCTTCCTTCCCGCTGACCTCGTTCTGAACAGCGCACGGAAGAGCTATGTCGCACTGTTCGTGCCACGGACGCCTGCCTTCCACGAACTTGGCGCCGTACTTTTCCGCATATTCCTTTATCCTTCCCCTCTTTACGTTCTTCAGCTCAAGCACGAAAGCGAGCTTTTCTTCGTCAATGCCTTTCGGATCGTGAATGTAGCCGTCCGAGTCCGAAAGTGTCACGACCTTAGCTCCAAGCTGGATCGCCTTCTCGACGGCGTATTGTGCCACATTGCCCGAACCTGAGATTGCGACGGTCTTTCCGTTGAAGGACTGTTTTCTTGTCTTGAGCATTTCCTCCGCAAAGTAAACGCAGCCGTAGCCGGTAGCCTCTGGCCTGATCAGGGAGCCGCCCCAGTTGAGCGCTTTCCCGGTGAGTACGCCCGTGAACTCGTTGCGCAGCCTCTTGTACTGGCCGTACATGAAGCCGATCTCGCGTCCGCCCACTCCTATGTCCCCCGCCGGGACATCAGTATCGGGGCCGATGTGACGCTGGAGCTCCGTCATGAAACTCTGACAGAACTTCATGACTTCATCATCCGACTTTCCTTTCGGATCAAAGTTCGCACCGCCCTTGCCGCCGCCCATTGGCAGCGTCGTGAGGCTGTTCTTGAACACCTGCTCGAATCCCAGGAACTTGAGCAGACCAAGGTACACTGTCGGATGGAACCTCAGGCCGCCTTTGTAAGGGCCGATGGCGCTGTTGAATTCCACCCTGTACCCCTTATTCACGTGGATCTCGCCGCTGTCATCCATCCAGGGGACCCTGAACATTATGATCCTTTCCGGTTCAACTATCCTTTCCAGTATCTTTGCTTTCTCATATTTCGGATGCTTTTCCAGGAACGGTGCAAGCGATTTAACTACCTCTTCCACCGCCTGGTGGAACTCCGGCTGCCCGGGATTGTCGGCGATCAACTTCTCCATGAACGCTTTAACTCTTGTCATATTATTTACCTCCTTGATTTGATCATCAGACGGCAACGGTTTTGTCTATTATTTGATCACCTCTTCACAAATAAAAAGGCGTCCACAACGGATTGTAGACGCCTTTGTCTATCTAATTTCCCGACCTCGGTAAAAGATTATATCGGATGCTTAAAAATTAGTCAAGCGTTTATTTATCGCCCAGCTCCTTGGTCAGAAGTATGGCCTCGGCGACATCCTTTATGGACATGCGGCTGTCCATGCTCTTCTTGCGCATCCTGGCGAAGGCTTCCTCTTCGGATATCGAAGCCTGTTTCATCAATAGGCCTTTCGCCTTTTCGATGATCTTCCTTTCTTCAAGTTTTTTCTCGAGCGCGGTCTTCTCGTCAATGAGCTTCCTGTTGTAAATGGCGACCGCAGCCTGGTTGGCGACCGCGGAAACAAGACCTATCTCCCTTTCGGAGAACTTGTGAGGCTTGGAGGTGTACGTGTTCAACACGCCTATCACCTTCCCCTTCACCATCAAAGGGACAGCGAGCATTGACACGAGCTTCTCTCTCTTCGCTATCTCCGGAAAATTGTATTTGGGGTCTTTCTGGACGTCCAGAACGGCGATCGGCCTTTTCTCGCTCACGGCCTTCCCGCTTATCGATTGCCCAACTTTCACGTTCGGCTTGTTCAGGTATTCGCGGCTCAAGCTCTGCGTGGCCGCCAGCTTAAGCTCGTCGCCTTTATCGTTTAACAGCATCAGAGAGCTTATTTTGGCCCCCATTGTTTCGGCGGTCATGGCGACGATTATCTTCAGGATATCCTCCAGGTACATGTCCGAAACGATGGTGCTGCTCACCTTTCCAAGGATCTCGAATTCTTTATTGAGGGATCTGGATCTTCCTGGCATAAGATCAGATCGCTGCGGAGGCGGTCATTACAAGTATCTTGTCGTCGCTTTTCATATTATCCTGGCCGACAGCCAGGTCCGCCCTGATGATCTTGAGATCTATGCCGCATCCATAGGTCACTTTTGAGGTCCCGGCCGCGTTCTCCGTATAATATCCGGCCCGCAAGGCGAGGATATCCATGAAGAGTTTTTTCTCGACGCCCAGGTGGACATCATTGTACGGATCGGCGAATTCCAGGTCCATCGAGACCAGCGCAACGGCCGGGATATCGCCCGCGATGCCGAGAACTATATGGGCAGGAGACTTGTCGGTCTCATCGAAACTTTCTCTCCCGCTTGCCGGAAGAAGTCTGCCGGCAAGATCATAGCCCGGATAAGTGGTGGTCGTGCCGGACCATTGGAAACCGGCGAGGATATTACGGAACGCCACGCCCGCTTTCACATTCGGCATCAGATCAGCCTGTGCGCCCAGGTCCAACCCCACTCCCTGTCCCGTGGCATTTGAGACCTTAAGGCCGGCGTTCTCTATCCTGTAAAGCTCCCCGTAGACATACCTCACGTTCGCCCCAAGCGAAATCCGCGAAAATAGCGGCCACGGCGCATTCAGCGTCCCGCCGAAGGTCAGCGCGAGCGCGCGGCTGGTGACGCCCTCAAAGTCTATTTCCGTATTTGCGGCATTCTTAAGGAAACTGACGTTCGCCCACGGGATATAGCTCACGCCGATCTTATTGACGGAAAATCCGCATATCCCGTTAACGCTTCCGCTGAAATCGGCGTCCTTGCCCCAGTAATCCCGGACCAGTCTTTTTGGATTGGTGAAACCGGCCACTTTATCGAACCCGAAATTCGCGTCTATCCCTTCTCCGATCATGGCTTCATAAGGCTTGACATCGCCGTGAACGAGCCCTGCGGGGTTCCAGTAAGCGGCGGTGATATCGTCCGCCAACGCCGTATACGCGCCGCCCATCGCCATGGCCCTTGCGCCCAATCCAAAGGCAAAGGAGGGTGCGGAGCAAACGACCAAAAACATCAATATCAAAGTCACTTTATTCATCAATGCCACCTCACTATGATACTCCGGATTTTAGCACCAATAATTACCCATGACCATCGAACGTTATACTATGCTAAAATACCGCCATGCCTCAGCTAAGACAGAACCCTGCGACGAAAGAATGGGTCATTGTCGCTACAGAGAGGGCGAAGAGGCCCGAAGAGTTCGCCGCTCCGGAAGAGAAAGAGCCGGTGGCAGTCAAGGACAACTGCCCTTTCTGCGAGGGGAACGAGTCCATGACGCCGAACGAACTTTTCGCGTTCAGAAGGTACGGCACAAAACCCGATACCCCCGGATGGTGGATAAGGGTCGTCCCGAACAAATTCCCTGCCCTCGTACATTCCGGCGGCATCAAAAGGGCCCTGAGCGAGGAGTTTTTCCGGTACATGGACGGCGTGGGCAGCCATGAGGTGATAGTGGAAGGCCCCAATCATAACATGTCCATGGCCACTATGGACCAGAAGCAGGTGGAAGAAATATTCCTTGCGTACAGGGAGAGGTACGCCGCATTGAAAAAGGATCCGAGGTTCGAGATGATCCTCATATTCAAGAATCACAGAAGGGAAGCAGGGACCTCCATAATCCACCCTCATTCCCAGATAGTGGCCACGCCGGTCACACCTAACCACATAAGGCACTACATCGAGGAGGCGATGAGGTTCTTCGACGACAACGGCAAATGCGTATACTGCGTTATCCTGGAAAGGGAACAGGCTAATAACAGGATCATATTCGAAACCGAGAACTTCGCGGTCTTCGTTCCGTTCGCCGCCAGGAGCCCTTTTGAGACTTGGGTGATGCCGAAGAAACACGATTCATCCTACGTGCACATTACCGATGCCGACGCGAAAGAGCTTGGTTACGTAATGAGAAATATCCTCGCAAAGCTCCATAAGGGATTGAAAAATCCGGCATATAATTTCATCCTCCTCTCTGCTCCCTGCCATGAAGAAGAGCTGGAATATTTCCACTGGCACATACAGATAATCCCGCGCGTCGCGGCCATGGCGGGGTTCGAGATGGGCAGCGGCATATATATCAACACTGTGGTCCCCGAACATGCCGCAAAGTTCTTGAGGGACATAAAAACAGAATAGTGAAACGCCGCATAGATGAACTCCTGGTCGAAAAAGGCCTTTTTGAATCAAGGACAAAAGCCCAGGCTTCGATAATGGCTGGACTTGTGCTGGTCAATAACGAGAAGATCGAAAAACCGGGCATAAAGTTCGATGAAACAGCCGAGATCCGGATACTTGGGGACGCATGCCCCTACGTTTCCCGCGGGGGCCTTAAGCTTGTGAAAGCCCTGGACGACTTCAAGGTGGAGGTGAAGGGCCTTATCGCCGCTGATATAGGGGCCGGCACGGGAGGCTTTACGGATTGCCTGCTTCAAAGGGGGGCAAAAAAGGTCTATGCGGTCGATGTGGGGTACGGCCAGCTTGCCTGGAAACTCAGGCAGGACGAGCGCGTAAAAGTGATCGAAAGAAAGAATGCAAGAGAGCTCAAGCTCGAGAACCTGGGAGAAACCGTTGACCTTGTCGTAATGGATGTCTC
>CAZSXD010000092.1:0-4709 GCA_964611075.1 uncultured bacterium | reverse complement strand
CCTGAACGCCTTCAACGGTGAACCTCACTTCAGGATCTGAGGTGAGCCTTCCAACCAGGACAATGCGGTTTAAATTGGCCATCTGATCACTTGCTTAAGCTTCCCCGGGCTTGGCGATCATCGAGGGTTCTATCTCCACTTTTTGCTGTGCGACGGCCGCCTCCGGTCTTGCCTCCACCACGGAATATCTTATGACCTCCTCGGCTATGTTGAGCATCGACTTGAGCTCGTTGGGGACGACCCCCGTCGAGCTGAACTTGATAAGAACGTAATGACCTTCGGTGGCTTTTTTGCCCTTCTTCATGTTGAAGGGAAGTTTCCTTAAGCCCCATTTGGAAACCGATATGTCGGATGCGCCGCTGCCCTTCAGCTTTTTCTCCATCTTCGCGACGGAAGAATCCATCTTTTCCTCGCTGAGGCTTGGATGGAAAACTATAACGGCCTCATATTGCTTCAAGATATTTGCCTCCCTGGTTTAACAACGAACGCGCAGTATAACACAGCGTGGGGGCATTGGCAACCTGCAGCGGGCCTAATCGTAGATGACGAGCTTGCCGCTTGGCGAGCACCCTGTTCTTTGTGACGATCTTGTAAAGGTACATTCCGTTGCCCGCCGTCTCCCCGAATAGCGATTTGCCGTTCCAGGAAACGGTGTTCACCCCGGCTCTGCCGCCGTCGATGTAGGTCGTATACGGGGGACAAAAGGGTATCGTGTTCTTTATAAGGATCGCTTTTCTCATGCGAAAATTTTAATAAGATTTAGCGGCTGCGTCAATTAAAACCGCCCATTTTCTCTTTGACTAATCATCATACATATGATAATATACTGAAAACGGAGGAGGTATATTGTACCTAAAAAACCTCTCGCTCAGGGGTTTTAAGACTTTCGCGGACAGGACCGTGATAGAGTTCAATCCCCCGGGCAGTGTCACCGCGATAGTCGGACCTAATGGCTGCGGCAAAAGCAATTTGGTCGACGCCATAAGGTGGGTGCTTGGCGAACAGAATCCCAAAGAGCTCAGGAGCGCCGCCCTCGAAGAGGTCATATTCGTCGGATCCAGCGCAAGAAAATCCCTTTCACTCGCAGAGGTCTCCATCGAACTCGACAATTCCGACAACAAGATAAAGACCGAATTCTCCGAACTTTGCGTGAAGAGAAGGACCTTCAGGTCCGGAGAGAGCGAGTTCTTCATAAACAAGGCCAACTGCAGGCTCAAGGACATCCGCGACCTTTTCCTTGACACCGGCCTCGGCGCCGGCTCGTACTCGATAATAAGCCAGGGACAGGTGGACGCGATACTCTCTTCCAAGCCCGAGGACAGACGCGAGATATTTGAGGAAGCCGCGAAGATCAATAAATACAAGTTCAGGAAGACCGCCGCCGAGCGCAAGCTTATCTCCACGGAGCAGAACATGCTGAGGATCGCAGATCTAAAATCGGAGATATCGAACCAGCTGTCCGTACTCGAGGAGCAGGCGAAGAAGGCATCACAGTTCAAGGAGCTGAAGGACAAGCTGAAGGTCCTTGAGGTCGGTCTTTCAAAAAGGCAGATCAAGAACATCAATGACAAAAGATCCGCGATCAACGAGAGGATAAGCGCACTCAGGTCGCAGATGGAGCTCGGCCTCAACCTGACCCAGCAGTATGAGAACGAAAGAGCTTCGAAAAAGGAGCTTTTAAGGCATATCAGCGACGACATCGAGGCGATAAGGCTTGCGATAAGCCAGTGCAAGCTTTCTTGTGAAGAGAACAAGAGCTCCCTCCTGCTTGAAAAAGAGAGACAGAAACATCTTGAAGAAAGGCTGAATGAAGCGCAGGCCCAGCATGAGAACCTATCGGGCAAGCTGGACCAGCTGAAGGCAAAAGAGAAAGAACTCGAAGCTTTGCTTGCCGACATGGAAAGTGAAGTGAAAAGGTCCGAAAAGGAGCTTCGCGGCGTTGAGAGCGGCTTCGAACATGCAAGGAACGTCCATGACGGGCTTGAAAAGGAACTTGGGTCCCTCAAAACAGCAGCGATAGAAGCGGAAGGGCGTCTTGCCGAGGAAAGGAACAGGCTGATAGAGCTTGAATCAAACCTGAGGCTGGCCCGCGAAGAGGAGAAAAGGGACTGCGCACTCCTCACGAAGCTTGAGAACGAAAGCGAAGAACTGTCAAAAAGGGTAGCCTCACTCAGGTCAAGGACGGAAAGTATAAATGAAAGGTTGGGCAGGAAAGAAACCCCTTCGGCGGCTTCGGCCTCCACTGAAACGCTCAGGATATCGTTCGGCTCATCTCACGGTCCTTTCAAGGGCATGTTCAAAGGGCCGAGCCTTGAGATCGGCGCTGAGATCGTTTATGGGAGCGAGATCGGAATAAGGAGCGTGACCCTGGGCAATGACCTGGCCTTCACGGACGGGAAGATCACAGGAGGAAGTCTTAAGGAAAAAATAAGGGACGCGATCGAAAAGCAGAGGGAGATCGAGACGCTCATTGAAAAAGCCAGAGTGTCCCAGGACCTTGAGGCGAAAGAATTGGAACTTAAGAACCTTATAGAGGAGATCGCACTGACCAAAAGGAGCATTCAGGCAAGGAAAAAGGAGATAGGCGACATCGCGTCCCAGAAGGACGCGCGGGAGGTGGGGATATCCCATCTCAAGGATGAGAACGATTCGCTCGACAAAAAGGTGGCGGACATCAACGAAAAGGCCGGTGCGTCGATAGCCGACAAGGAAAGGCACCTTTCGGAACTTGCCGAAAAGAAGGCCCTGCACGCGGCCAACTCCTCGAAGTTCGAAAGCATCGGGTCCGAAAAGGACAAGGTGAGGCTCGACATGGATTCGATCCGTGAATACCTGGGCGCGATGAACAGGGAGGAACTGCAGGCCAAGCTCGCGGAGGCGGCCGCCAACATCGAGGCCTATGTGCGATCCCTCCCGAAATTCGCCGAAGAAGAGAAGGAGCTGGGCAGGAAGCTTGAGGCAACGCTCAAGAACAGGACAAAGGCGGAGGCCGAGCTGGAAGAAGTGGAAAAGAAGCTATCCGGCGGTACATCCGATGAAAGGTTCGTGAGGGACGCCCTCTCAAAAGAAGAGGTGGCCATGGCGAAACTCGACGGCGAGCTTGCAGCCATAGCCGAGAAAATGATGAACGAATACAGCATGTCAGTGATCGACGTGGAGGCAAGCGACGTGGAGATCCCGCCGCCCACGCGTTCAAAGGAAGAAGCGGAGTACTTCAGGCGCGCTGTCGCGGACCTCGGGCCGGTGAATCTGCTGGCGACAGAGGAGTTCGAAAAGGCGAAAGAAAGGTTCGTTTTCATCGAGACACAGTTCAATGACCTCGTAATGGCGAGAGAGAACCTTTCCGCCCTCATAAAGGAGCTTGACGCGAAAGCGCGCGAGGATTTTCTTGAGACAATGAAGATCATAAACAAGAATTTTTCGGACATTTTCGCCACCCTTTTTGAGGGCGGCGAGGCCAGGATAGAGCTTTCCGAAGGGGCGGACGTCCTCAGCGGAGGCGTAGAGATAGTGGCCAAGCCCGGAGGAAAGAGATGGCTCAACCTTTCCGTCATGTCCGGCGGAGAAAGGGCCCTGACGGCGATAGCACTGCTCTTCGCTCTCCTTAAGACGCATCCTTCGCCTTTCTGTCTTCTTGACGAAGCCGATGCGGCGCTTGACGAGGCCAACATCCACAGGTACACCAAACTTCTGAAGGAATTCTCCCAGACGACACAGGTCGTCCTTATAACTCACAATAAACAGACTATGGAGATCGCGGACATCATGTACGGGATCACTATGGAAGAGCCCGGCGTATCCAAAGTGGTCTCCGTCAAGCTGGCAAAGGCCGCTTAAATCCCCATGAAAAAACTCTTCATCCCGCTCTTGGCGGCATTACTTTCCGTATCATGCTTCGCGCAGGAAAAGAACGGCAACGGCGCGGCCGGGAAAGTCCTGTGGCAGAAGAACGGTATCGTCATCAACGATTCACAGGGCAGGAGCATCAAGCAGAACACGAGGATAGTGAACCTTGACGACAACTCCTTTGTGATCGTCTGGGAGGACGAGAGGAACGGCTACATAGATATATTCGCCCAGAGGATGGACAGGAACGGGAATAAGCTGTGGGGAAAGGAGGGGATCCTGGTGTGCGGAGCCTCCAGGAACCAGACATTCCCGCAGCTGATAAGGTCCGGCAAGAACGAGGTTATAATAGTCTGGCAGGATTACAGGAATGAATATTCCGATATTTATGCCCAGAAGATAGACGCCGGCGGCAATGTCATCTGGAGCAGCGACGACATGCCCGTATGCACTGCGAACGGGAACCAGATCGCGCCCCAGCTCGCCTCAGACTCAAAAGGCGGGGCGATCATCACATGGTACGATTACAGATCAGGACGCGGCGAGGACATATACGCCCAGAGGATCGATCCGCAGGGTGCCGCCATGTGGGCTAACAACGGCGTGCCGATATGCATAGAGGGAGCCACTCAATGGTATCCCCAGATAATTTCGGACGGCTCCGGCGGAGCAGTGATCTGCTGGGAGGACAAGAGAAGCGGATACTATGATATTTACTCCCAGAGGATCGACGGGGGCGGCAGGGCCATGTGGCAGATAAACGGGATCGCGGTGTGCGACGCTCCGGAAAACCAGCAGTACTGCCAGATCGATCTTTGCGGACAGAATTCCTTTGTTATCGCCTGGCAGGATTACAGGAACGG
>CAZSXD010000091.1:0-4710 GCA_964611075.1 uncultured bacterium | reverse complement strand
CGGCGTTTACGTCGGGTTTGTCGATCGCAAAGGTTCGACCATTTACAACGCGGGGGCGTTCATCGATGACGGAAAGATCGTCAAAGTATATTACAAAAATAACCTCCCGAATTACGCGGTCTTCGACGAAAAACGGTATTTCAAAGAGGGAACAAAGGCTGAAGTCGTCAAATTCAGGGGTGTTAAGCTAGGCCTCGGCATCTGCGAGGACATATGGGTTGACGAAGGACCGTACAAGGGCGAAGCAAAGGCAGGGGCAAAGGTTTTGTTGAATATAAACGCCTCGCCATATCACATGGGGAAAATAGGGGAAAGGGAAAAGATATTGGTCAAGAGGGCAAAAGCAACGAAAGCTCACATCGTGTACGTCAACATGGTTGGCGGGCAGGACGAGCTCGTGTTCGATGGGGGTAGTATGCTGATCAATAGCAAAGGGAAAGTGATCGCCAGGGCGCCGATGTTCAAAGAGGCATTGATCGTTGCAGATGAAAAGGGCGGGGAAATGGCAGCGAAGCTTGACGACCTGCCGGAAGTTTATCAGGCTTTGCTTACAGGCATCAGGGATTATGCCCAGAAGAACAAGTTCAATGAGGTGGTCATCGGCCTGTCAGGGGGCATCGACTCGGCATTGACCGCTGTCATAGCGGTGGATGCGCTGGGCGAGGACAAGGTCCACACCATTTTCATGCCTTCCCAGTACTCTGTCCAGCAAAGCATGGATGATTCACGAGCCCTGGCAAAGAACATAGGCATCAAGCTTGATGTAATCCCGATCACGGAAATATTCGATAAGTATCTGGCGGATATTTCGAAGTTCTTCAAGGGCAAGCCGGCGGGGATAACCGAGGAGAACATGCAGGCCAGGATAAGAGCGGTCATCCTGATGGCCATGTCGAACAAATTCGGCTGGCTCCTCCTCTCGACAGGCAACAAGTCCGAGACCTCCACCGGCTACTGCACCCTTTACGGCGACATGGCGGGGGGGTTCAATGCCCTCAAGGACGTGCCGAAGACCCTGGTTTACCGTTTGGCCAGGTGGAGGAACAGGGGGGTCGAGGTCATACCGGGGTCAATTATTGACAGGGCGCCGACAGCGGAGCTTAAATCCAACCAGACTGACCAGGATACTTTGCCGCCGTATGACATCCTCGACAGGGTCGTCAATGCCTATGTCGTCGATAACAAGAACGCCGAGCAGATAATCAAAATGGGAATAGATAAAGCGACCGTGTCGAAAGTAATTTCAATGATCGACAGGGCTGAGTATAAGAGACGCCAATCTGCGCCCGGGCCAAGAATTACTCAACGTGCTTTCGGAAAGGACTGGAGATTGCCGATCACGAACGGATATAAGGGGTATTAGAAGTATTTGATCTCGAAGCTTTTGAATTCCCCCGTTGCCGGCATCCAGCTTGTCTGCTCCTTGAATTGCGCATAATTCATTTCGCGCTTGATCTCCGATAAAAGTTCATTGAGGACGGATTCCTCGCCTTCAGCGACCATTTCAACATTCCCGTCAGGCGTGTTCTTCACCCATCCCGCTACGCCCAGGCGCTGGGCTACATCCCTTGCCGTATACCGGAATCCCACGCCCTGCACACTGCCGTTGTAGTTAACATAAACCCTCTTTTTCATGCTTATCACATTATACCATCTCAACCCCATCCTCATCCTAAACTCACGTCTCATCCTCACCCCCACTCCATTGCTTAATTTTTCAGCATACGATATAATGCCTTAAATTTCATTAAACGGAGGGATCAACATGGCATTATCCGCATTGGCAAAGGAAGTACTGGTAAAGGCGAAGTCGGACAAGATAAAATTCGTTTTCCTTCAATTCACGGACATCCTCGGAATGATAAAGAGCGCCACCATCCCGGTCGAGCGGCTTCACGACGCGCTCGACAAAGGCATCTGGTTCGACGGCTCGTCCATCCAGGGCTTCGTGAGGATATGCGAATCCGATATGATACTTATCCCGGACCCGGCCACATATCAGGTGATACCGTGGAAGCTGGACGGAAAGGAATCCGCGCGCTTCATATGCGACATCCACACGCCCGAGGGAGAGCCCTTCGAGGGCGACCCCAGGTCCATTCTGAAAAGGGCCGTTGCCGAGGCGCAGAAAATGGGATATTCGTTCAATACCGGCCCGGAGGTGGAGTTCTACCTCCTAAAGAAAGAGGACGGCCGCATAACGACCACCCCCCACGACATAGGCGGATATTTCGATTATCCCGCAAAGGACCTGGCTTCTGAGGTCCGCGAGGACATAATCTTCGCGCTTGAGAAAATGGGGATGATCTCCGAGATGTCGCACCATGAGTGCGGCCCGGGCCAGCATGAGATAGACGTCAGGTATTCGGACGCTATCTCGTCGGCGGACAACACCATCACGCTCAAGTACGTGATCAAATCCATCGCCTCGGAGCACGGCCTCTACGCCTCGTTCATGCCCAAGCCCCTGTATAAGCAGGCGGGAAGCGGGATGCATGTCCATCAATCCCTGTTCAAGGGCGATAAGAACGCGTTCTATGACGCGAAGGATAAATATAAGCTTTCAGATGTTGCCTATAACTTCATGGCGGGACAGCTTTTCCATGCAAAAGCCATGACCGCCGTTTTGGCTCCTACGGTCAACTCCTATAAAAGGCTCGTTTCGGGCTACGAAGCCCCCGTCTATGTCTGCTGGGCGCAGGTGAACAGGTCAGCCCTGATAAGGATCCCCAGATATTCGCCGGGAAGGGAGCAGTCCACCCGCCTTGAGCTCCGCTGCCCAGATCCTTCGTGCAACCCATACCTCGCTTTCGCCGTGATGCTCCAGGCGGGGCTTGACGGCATGAAGAGGAACATGAAACCGCCCAAGCCTGTGGAGGAAGATGTCTACGAGTTCAACGAGGCCAAGCTCGCCGAATACAAGATAGATACCCTTCCTTTCTCCATAAAGAGGGCGGTCGAGGAGCTGAAGAAGGATGAGGTCGTCAAGCTGGCGCTCGGGAAGCATACCTGTGATAACTTTATACAGGCGAAGCTGTCCGAGTTCGATGAATACAGGATGCAGATAACCCCCTGGGAGCTTTCAAAGTACCTCGAAGCCCTATAGAAACTTGACAAAAACGTATAGGCATGCTACAATTTTGTAGATATGCCAGAGAAAGACGTAAAGGTCAAGGTCCTTGTAGACATAAGCGGGGCGCTGGCGAAGGCGTTTGACCTTGAAGGCGCGTTGAACTCCATCCTGCAGGTCCTCTCCGATTCACTCGAGATGCAGAGAGGCACCATAACTCTCGTCGATCCCAACACCAACGAACTCCATATTGAAGTAGCCCACGGGCTCTCGGCCGCCGAAAAGGAAAGAGGCCGTTATAAGATAGGCGAGGGGATCACCGGCAAGGTTGTAGAAACGGGGCTTCCCATGGTGGTGCAGGACATAGGCGCCGATCCATCATTCCTCAACAAGACAAAAGCCAGGGACCTTGAAGCAAGGAAATATGCTTTTCTCTGCGTGCCTATCAAGGTCGGCAATAAGATGATCGGAGCTCTTTCAGTAGACCATCTGTTCAAAGGTGAAATTTCATACGAAGAAGATGTTAAATTATTGACCATCATCGCGTCAATGGTCGGGCAGGCAGTGCGGATAAGGGAGCTTGCGGAGAAAGAGAAGGAAGCTGTCATCACCGAGAACATCAAGCTAAAGCAGGAGCTGAAGGGCAAATACAAGTTCGGCAATATAATATACAGCTCTCCGGCAATGGAATCATTGCTCAAGGCGGCATCACAGGTTGCGGAGTCGCAGGCCACGGTATTGATAAGGGGCGAATCGGGGACAGGCAAAGAATTGATCGCATCCGCCATTCATTATTCAAGCCCGAGGGCGAACAAGCCGTTCATAAAGGTCGCATGCGCGGCATTGCCCGAGAACCTTCTGGAATCGGAACTTTTCGGCTACGAAAGGGGGGCTTTCACGGGTGCGCTTGACAGGAAACCCGGTAGGTTCGAAATGGCCAGCGGCGGTTCGATATTCCTCGATGAGATAGGCGACCTTTCTCTTTCGACCCAGGTCAAGCTGCTGAGGGTCCTGCAGGAAAAGGAATTCGAGAGGCTCGGGGGGACACAGACCATCAAGATCGATGTGCGCGTGATATGTGCCACCCACAGGGACCTCGAGGAAATGGTGAAGGAGTACAAGTTCAGGCAGGACCTTTATTATCGCATCAATGTCTTCCAGCTCACGATCCCTCCTCTCAGGTCCAGGAAAGAGGATATCCCGCTTTTGTGCGCCCATTTCATAAAGATATTCGGCAAAGAGAACAAGAAATTCATCGGCGGATTGAGCAAGGCAGCGCTGGACATCCTTCTTTCATACGGCTGGCCGGGGAATGTGAGGGAACTTGAGAATGTCATCGAGCGCGCCGTCATTCTCTGCCAGAAAGAGCTTATCACGCCGGCCGAGCTTCCCGCCGATCTCTCGGCTTCCAGACCTGCCGAGGCTGCTCCTTCCGGCGCCACACTCACCGATATCGTCGAGTCGCTGGAGAAGCAGAAGATCGAGGAAGCGCTGAAGACTTACGGGTCACAGAGAAAAGCCGCAAAAGCTCTGGGTATCACCGAGAGGATCCTGGGCTACAAGATAGGGAAGTACGGGATAAAGGCTTAGGTCCTTGCTTCTGATGCCCGTTCCCTGAGGAGCTCCCTTTCCAGGTAGAC
>CAZSXD010000090.1:0-4762 GCA_964611075.1 uncultured bacterium | reverse complement strand
CCACCAGGGATGAGGATCTTTTCGGGATAGAGGGCTATATAGGCAGTCAAAGGAGACAATGCAAAGGATGAATGACACTTCACAGGCGTCCACATCTTGGCTTCCTTACATGGCTCAAACGAAGAACTACAACAACTGGCTTTTCAGGATGTTCAAGGATTTTATCGGGCACAGGATACTCGACATCGGCAGCGGCTACGGGACGTTCATCAATTACTTTAAGGACCGTGAGCAGGTCATATCTGTCGAGCCTTCCACAGACGGTTACGAATACATGAAAAGATCGTTCAAGGACAACAGGAACATCTATCTGATCAAAGGCGACTTCAACGATGAAAAGGTGCTCAATGAGGTATGCAGCAAAGACATAGATACTGTGATCTGCCTCAACGTGCTTGAACACATTGAGAACGACGGAAAGACCATAGGGAATGTGCGTAAATGCCTGAAAACGGGGGGAAGGTTGATATTATACGTGCCGGCGCTGAGCTTTATCTACGGAACCCTTGATGAGGCCCTGGGGCATTACAGGAGATACGATAAGAAAGGCCTGGAGGAAATGCTGAAGACGAGCGGCTTCAAGATCGTGAAGAGCAGGTATGTTAACTTTATCGGCGTGTTCAGCTGGTTCCTTTACAGCAGGATAAAAAAAGCACGGATCCCGGCCGAGAAAAGGATCCTTTTTTATGACAGGTTCGTTGTGCCCTTTGTTTCGCTCATTGAGAACATGATAAGCCTTCCCTTCGGGCAGTCACTTTTGATCATAGGGGAGGCCGTAAAATGAGCCACGGCCAGATAGAGAGCGGGAATACTTTCCTTCAAAAACTTCTGTGGGTATTGATCGTGATCCAGGTCATGTCCTGTTTGTACATTACCGGCAAGCACGTGCTCTTCAATTCGCACCTCAAGCTTTGGTTCAACCAGGATTATTTCATGTTCCAGAAACTTCAGTATATGCTTGGCTGGGATTACTACCTGTCACAGAACATCTCACAGGTGCCTTTGGACAGCGACGTGCTGGTGATATCCTCGGACACGCTCTGGTTCCTTAACTATTATCTTCAGCCGAGAAGGCTGTACACATATCCCGGCGCAGAAAAAGACGCCGACCTGAAGAAGGTCCCGCCAGAATGGATAAAAGAAAAGTCCATTGATTACATATTATTTTATCATCCGCCGTCGGTGAAGATATTGGATGTTGGAAAGGACTCGAAGATAAGATGAGCTTTTTGATCGCCGGCACAGCTATCGTCTTCCTGGTCTTTTGCGGGTTCGGCCTGGTCAAGATAATTCTGAGGGATAACATCCCTTTCTCGCTGTTCGGATTGATCCCTCTCAGCTTCGGGGCCGGTCTCGGTCTGCTGGCGTTCATGGTGAATTCGCTGATGGCCCTTGGACTGAGAATGTCGTTCTGGACCATATTCGCGCCCCTGTTCCTGTTGTTCGCTTACGCCCTTACCCAGTTGAAGGTCAATTACAAGTTCATGCCCGAAAGGATCAGTGAAGCCGCGAAAGGGTTCTCGTTGAGAGAATGGCTTTTCATTTTTGTGATCGTCTTCGGCGTCTTGTCGGTCTTTGTTTTAAGCATCACATTCCCACTTCATTTTTGGGACTCGAGGGCGATATGGGGGACAAAGGCAAAAATGCTCTATTACGGAGGCACGGTGCTGTCCCCCAATTTCATGGACACCTCAAGGATCAACCCGGGCATAAGGTATCCGCTGCTTTTCCCCATTTCACAGGCGTGCATTTATTTTGCCATCGGCCACGTGGATGACTGGGCGGTCATGATGCTGATCGGTCTGTTCTTTGCGATGCTGGTCTCTTTTCTTTATGACAGTGCAAGGCTCTACCTGCAGGACAGGGAAAAGGGACTGGCTGCTGCTGCGATGATATCGGTCCTGCCGGTCTTCTTCATGTCTGACGGGCCTGCGTATTCAGGGTACTGCGACACGCCGCTTGCTACCCTGTTCTGTTTTGCTTTTGGGACGACCCTGCTGTGGAAAAAACTTAGAGGACTGCCTTTGCTGGTCCTCTCTGCGTTCCTGACCGGGATATTGTTCCTGACCAAGAACGAAGGGAGCAACCTCGTCGCGATCATCATATTCCTTATCGCCATGCCTGATGGGATCAGGATAAGCAAAGAGGCCGTACTTGATTATATCAGATCGATGCTTATCTTTTTGGCGATAATAGCTTTGGTGATATTGCCTTGGGTGCTGGTGATGGGGAGACTGCCGAGCGGCGGCAGCGTGGCAGATGTTTCGGCCATCAATCTTAAGAATCTCCTGAACAATCTCTCAAAGATACCCGTTGTTCTGGGCTTCACGGCAAAGGCTCTTATGGGGATCCAGGCGAACATGATGAAACAGTACTTTTTGTGGGGGATATTGTGGGCAATATTCGCGGTCACATCGCTAACATCTCTGTTCCTAAGGCTCTGGAACTGCATTTATCTCACTTTAGCCGTCTTTCTTTACATGATATTCATTTCGGCGATATATATTATCCTGCCGTGGGAGATATCAGCCGGGGCGATGATCGGGAATTTTTTCCGGCTTTACCTTGCGGTCAATCCGCTGGTCATAATGCAGATCGTCTCAACTTTAAAGGGATCGGAGAGGGTAGGTTCGAGAGGCGACTGACAGCCCCATAGTTTCTTTATTATGCCTGCCGGATATGTTAAAATCCTTTAATGGTCAAAAATCCCTATCTATCCGGCATGTTCATGCTTTGCGCAGTCCTTTCGTTATCATATATTTCACAGGCTGAAGAGGCGCCAACCTTCCGCGGCGAGGAAGTGGTCGTGACGGCGAGCCGCATGCCCCAGCTGATATCCATGGTCCCCGCAAGCATAACCATCATCACAAGCAGGGAAATAGAGATCCTCGGCGCAAAGAACATCGGCGACGTCCTCAATTACACGTACGGCACCTACTCAAGGACCACGGGATACCTCGGCTCGCAGGTGTCCGGAAGTATCCGAGGATCTACGTATCAGCAAACGCTCATCCTTATCGACGGACAAAGGATAAATTCCCCGCTTCTTGGCGGATATGATCTTGGGGCTCTGCCGGTAGATAACATAGAAAAGGTGGAGATAGTAAGAGGGCCGGCCTCGGCATTGTACGGTGCTGATGCGGTCGGAGGCGTTATCAATATCATCACAAAAAAGGCAGCGGTCGACAGGCCCTTTAAGCTGGTCCTGTCTTCCGGGATATCAGAAAGAGGGGGAAATGACATCCGATTCACGGCTTCGGGCGTAACGGATGCCCTGAACTACACTTTTTCGGCGGGGAAGACGTTCTCCCCCGGCTTCATGCCCGCGACCTCGGAGGAGATGAGGGAGAACAGCGATTACCTTTCGGAGAAGCTGAGCGGCGACATTTCGCAGAATTTCGGCGGTTGGTTCGACCTGGGCATGGGCTTTGACGTGAACGATTCCAAGAAAGGCGTGCCGGGCTCCCTTACCTTCCCCACACCCACGACGCGTCAGGAGGACAACGACCGGCATTTCCGTCTGACAACGCGGACAAAGGTCAGCGACATCTGGAGCGTTTCCCTGAACTCCTCCTACGGCGTGCTGGAACAGAAGTTCAGCGCCGATCCGCCCGCCGAACCGTATGACAAATACTACAGCTACAGCTCGCAGTACGAGCTGCAGAACGACCTTAAGCTTAGCGGAAGCGACCTGTTCAATATTGGCGCGGAGTACAGGGATGACAGGGCAAGGAGCGCCCTGACCGGGGACCACGGGGTGACGAACAAGGCCGTGTTCGTACAGGAGCAGCACTTTTTCCCGTCCGGGCTCTCCGCGTTCCTGAGCGCGAGGTTCGACGAGCACTCGATCTACGGCGATACCGCGAGCCCCAGGGCCGGGCTTCTCTACAGGCCGAACGAAAGCTCTTCCGTCTGGCTGTCTTACAGCGAAGCGTACCGCGCCCCCACATTGAACGATCTTTACGCGTTCTATGAGGATCCCATCTACGGGATAATAAGCAGGGGCAGCACGTCGCTAAAGCCCGAGAGTTCCAAGAGCACGGAGATGGGATTTTCCACGAAGCTCAACGGCGGCCTGGAGCTGCGCGGGAGCTGCTATTCAAGCAGCGTCAGGGACCTGATCCAGTGGGTGGACGTGAGCGGAGTGTGGATGACATGGGAGGCGCAGAACGTTTCCTCCGCCTACATATCCGGTTACGAGGTCGGTCTGACGTATCATCTGTCGTCCGACACGAAATGCTTCGTCAATTACACCGGGCTGTATGCCACCGACGGGAAGACCCGCAATTACCTGCCTTACAGGCCCCGGACAAAATACAATGCGGGAGTGGAGTACTGCGATGCCTACGACAATTCGGCAGGCATCATCTTCAACCATGTCGGCGAAAGATACGACGATGCGCCGAATCTGCGGAAGGTCCCGGCTTATATAGTCACCGACATCAATCTACGCCGGCGCTTATCGGACGGAGTGCTCGTAACGGCCGGCGCAAAGAATTTTTTCAACGAGGATTTCCAGGACACCCTCGACTATCCCATGCCCGGCCGGATCTATACTTTTGGCGTGCAATATGATCTGATATAATATGAACATGCCGAGAATAAAAGTACTGCCGACCAATATCCTTATATCATCATTAGTGATGACCGCCGCAATAGTTTCGTTGTATGCCGTTTATGGCCACAATGTTCCTGCCGGGAGCACGCCTGTTTTCTATGATGAGCCTGTAGTGGTAGTGCGGACAACTCCTGCCGTGAATGA
>CAZSXD010000089.1:0-4910 GCA_964611075.1 uncultured bacterium | reverse complement strand
ACGGCTACGGCATCCAGACGCTTTACGGGCACAATTCGAAGATCCTGGTCTCCGCGGGACAGAAGGTCGTAAAGGGGCAGATAATCGCGCAGGTCGGCGCCACAGGTTTCGCGACCGGGCCGCACAGCCATTACGAGATAAGAAGGAATAATTTTGCGATAAGCCCCATGAGATATTTGAATTTGGACATATTCACCGCGAACAGAGTGTGGCAATAATCAAATTAACAATTAACAATGACACAATGAACAATTATGTATCGCCTTCGGCGATTTTATAATATAATAATACCTTGTTGTTAATTGTTAATTGAGTAATTGTTAATTTATTTAGGGAGGATAATTATGGGTATTTTGGGTCCGAAGAAAAAGGCGGCGGATTACGCAGGGATCAATTCTCTGATCGGCGAAGAGACGCAGGTCAAGGGAGAGATCATCTCAAAGGGATCGGTGAGGCTGGGCGGCGATTTCGAGGGCAGGATACAGGCGAACGGGGACGTTCTTGTGGGTGAGGGCAGCACCGTAACGGGCAACATCAGCGGTTCAAAGGTGATAGTGTCCGGGATCGTCAACGGGAACATTGCGGCCGGGAACGGCCTTGAGATAACGAAGACAGGCAAGGTTTACGGGGACATCTCTTCCGACAAGCTCATTGTCGATGAAGGCGCCATATACAAGGGGAAGGTCACCCTTGAATGCGGCTCGTCCAAAAAAGAGTAAGAAGTGCCCGGAGCCCTGTACGTTGTAGGCACCCCCATCGGGAACCTTAAGGACATAACGCTCCACGCGCTTGAGGTATTGAAGAGCTGCGACCTCATCGCCTGCGAAGATACGCGCCACACAAAGGTACTGCTTGATAAATATTCAATAAGTACTGCCACGACCTCATATCACAAGTTCAACATCAGGGCGAAAACATCGTATCTCATCAACCAGCTCAAGCTGGGAAAGTCGGTCGCCCTTGTTTCCGACGCCGGGATGCCGGGAATATCGGATCCGGGGGCTGAATTGATAAGAGAGGCGCTGAACGAAAAGATAAAAGTGGAGGTGGTCCCCGGCCCATCCGCGGCCGTGGCGGCCCTTTCTGTCTCCGGCCTCGACTCCGGCAGATTCGTTTTCGAAGGCTTTCTTCCCTCAAAAACGGGCGAACGCAAAGCCCGGCTCGAAGAGCTTGCGGGGGAGGAGCGCACCATCATCTTCTATGAAGCACCCCACAGGATAGCTGCGGCACTTGCCGACATAAGGGATGTCCTCGGCGAAAGGAAGACGGCTGTGGTGAAGGAGCTGACGAAGGTCCACGAGGAGATAATAAAGGGCACGGTCTCGAAATTGATCGAAAAATTCTCGATATCAAAGCCGAAGGGTGAATTCGTCGTCATCATAGAGGGATCAAAGAGCAACAAGGTCTTCTTTGAGAATCCCGAACTCCTTGTGGAGGACATGGTCAAGGCAGGATTGCCGCGCAGCGAGGCCGTAAGGATCACATCCAGAAGGCTTGGTGTTTCCAAGAACGAACTTTACAGGTCGACGATTCATCATTAGAATTATTAAGCTATGTTAGCAATTGAAAGCTTGGGGAGAGCGCTGATAATGTTCGGGATAGTGCTGATAGCCATCGGCGCGCTTTTTGTTGTATTCGGCAGGCTTCCCTGGTTTGGCAGGCTTCCCGGTGACATAATCATCAAGGGGGAGAATTACACTTTCTATTTCCCCGTTGTCACGATGATACTGCTTTCGATAGTCCTGACCCTGATACTCAATGTGATCGGCCGCAGATGACCTCACTCAAGACTGAAGATTTCAATTACCATTTACCCGCTGAATTGATAGCGCAAACGCCGTCAAAACGCAGGGATGCTTCAAGGCTTCTCGTCCTGCATAAGGACACGGGGAAGATCGAACATAGGATCTTCAGCAATATCAGAGATTATGTAACCTCAAAGGACCTGCTTGTTCTCAATGATACAAAGGTCATCCCCGCAAGGCTCTTCGGATCGAAGTACGGAGGGGGCGCAAGGATAGAGGTGCTGCTCGACAGGAGGCTTGATGAACGCCTCTGGGAAGCTCTTGCCAGGCCCGCGAAAAGGCTTGAAAAGGGGGACGTTATCGAATTCACGAATGGACTGTACGCCGAGGTCAGGGAGGAGGTGGGGGATGGCAGGTTCATGATCCGCTTTGCAAGCGTTAAGGACATCGACGCTTCGATAAAGAAGATCGGCAATGTGCCCCTTCCTCCATACATCAAGGTACAGGACCAGGCAAAACGGTATCAAACAGTTTATGCGAGGAAAGAAGGAGCAAGCGCCGCGCCGACGGCAGGGCTCCACTTCACCACGGCACTCCTTGATTCGATAAAAGCAAAGAAAGTATATGTGACGCTCCACACGGGCTACGGGACCTTCGCGCCGGTGAGGAGCGAGTACATCGAGGATCATAAAATGCACAGTGAATCGTTCGAAATAACCGAAAAGGCCGTCAGGGCCGTCAAGGCCGTTAGGGCGGGAAAAGGCAAAGTGTTTGCGGTCGGGACGACCTCGGTAAGATTGCTTGAATCAGCGGCCGAAGCGGGAAAGGGCGAGACCGACATCTTTATTTATCCCGGCTTCAAGTTCAAGGTGGTCGATGCGATGATCACGAACTTCCACCTGCCGAAGTCCACCCTGCTGATGCTTGTGTCCGCCTTCGCGGGAAAGGACCTGATAGAAAAAGCTTATAAAGAAGCCGTGAAGGAGAAGTACAGGTTCTTTTCTTTCGGCGACGCGATGCTCATCCTCTAGCCCGCGACCGCCATCTATCTTGCATTGGCAACGGCGAAATCCTTGAAGTATAATCGTTCCCTATGTTCAAGGTGGTCAAAAAGAGCGTAAGGTCAAAAGCAAGGACGGGAAAGCTTGCGACCGCTCACGGGACGATCGAGACCCCCGCCTTCATGCCTGTCGGCACGCAGGGCACGGTCAAGGCCGTGACGCCGAAGCAGATCAAGGAGCTTGGGGCTTCGATCATCCTTGCCAATGCATACCATCTTTATCTTCGCCCCGGACTTGCCGTCATAAAAAAGGCCGGCGGATTGCATGAAATGATGGGGTGGGACGGCCCGATACTCACGGATTCCGGCGGGTTCCAGGTGTTCAGCCTGGCGAAGCTGCGGAAAGTGACTGACGAAGGCGTGGAATTCAATTCGCACTTTGACGGATCGAAGCAGTTCCTGACGCCGGAAAAGATCGTGGAAGCCCAGTTGATCTTCGGCTCGGACATCATGATGCCTCTCGACGAATGCATCAAATATCCGAGCGACAAGACGAAAACCCTTGAAGCGGTAGTGAGAACCACATTATGGGCTAAAAGAAGTAAAGAGGTGCAAGGGGTAAGGGGTAGGGGGCAAGGGAAATTGTTTGGAATTGTTCAAGGGGGAATGTTCAAGGATCTCCGCAAGCGATCGGCGGAGGAAATTCGGGATCTTGATTTCCCGGGGTACGGCATAGGGGGGCTTTCGGTGGGCGAACCGAAGGAAATGATGCTTGAGATGCTCGATGTTTCGACATCCGGCCTTGAATATGAAAAGCCCAAACACCTGATGGGCGTCGGATTCCCGGAGGACATCGAGACGGCAGTGAAGCACGGCATCGATCTTTTTGACTGCGTGATCCCCACCCGCCTTGCAAGGCATGGGGCCTTCCTGACAAAGGGGGGCAAGAGCATCATAAAGAACGCGAAGTTCGAAAAGGATATGTCGCCGCTCGAGAAAGGCTGCGACTGTTACGCCTGCGGGAACTTCAGCCGCGCTTATATAAGGCACCTTTTCATCGCAAAGGAGATACTTGCGCTGACGCTCATGACCATCCATAATCTCCGGTTCATGATCAGGCTGATGGAGCGGATAAGGGCGGACATAAACAGAGGGAAGCTATAATGAACGAAGCCATCAATACGATAGTCAGCAACCTTTACTTCACGTGGTTCGCTCTTCTGATATTCTTCATGGGATTCTGCTGTTCCTACATCGTTCATGAGCTGAACCTGAAGGCGTTCCTGTGGTTCCCGGCCTGGTTCATGAAGGTGCTTTCAAGGTTCGTGAACCCCCGTGCGGGCTTCGTCCGCATATTCTCCGTGATATTCCTTTTCAATTCCATATCGATAATGATATACATGACGTCCGGCCTGTTTGTTATATTCCCCTTCATCATCGCGTTCATGACCGGGCTGAACGTGGGGCTTTCGGTGTTCATCATGCCGGGGCAGAACATCGAAGGATATCAGATACGGGAGCTGAAGGCCCCGCACAAGGTGGCCAGGCTCGTCCTTTTCTCGACGCTCGTCCTCATCCTCGAGGTCCTATGCTTTTCGATCGCGCTCGGGATGGGGATGTCGCTTGCCGCCGCCTGCGCTTCCGTCACCACCGCCAACCTCACGAATACTCTGGTCATATCCGAGCTTCTCCTGATGAGATGGAACGCTTACATATATATCTGCGTCCCCTTGCTTGCGCTCTCGGCGTTCCTCGAAGCGAGCGTCATCAAAGGCGTTTGACCCCCCGCCCCTCATGCTGTATAATTTCCGCGTTTTGTAATCTATGAAGAACATCAATCAACTTAGGCTCCTTATAATACTCGGCACCGTTATCGCATCGGTCGCCGTCATCATGAACATGCCGCTCACTCTGGGGCTTGACCTTCAGGGCGGAAGCAGGCTGGTGCTGGAAGCATACGACTCATCTTCCGTAAAGGTCAGCGATGATTCCGTTGCGGGAGTTGTTGCCGTTATCAGGAATAGGATAGACGCTCTCGGCGTCACCGAGCCCCTCATTCAGAGAAAAGGAAGGAACCAGGTAATAGTCGAGCTCCCGGGGATCAAGGACCACGACAGGGCGATAAAAGTCATCGGGGACACCGCACAGCTTGAATTCGTCGAGTC
>CAZSXD010000088.1:0-4917 GCA_964611075.1 uncultured bacterium | reverse complement strand
TAATAAGGATCGAAACGCGCTCATTTGCCGATCCTTGGGAGGGATCGTTATTCAGGGAAGCGGTCAAGGCCAAGAACAAGCATCTGCTCGTTGATGAGGAAGACGGCGCGGTGACGGGGTACATTGTTCTTGAGACCGTTCTCGACGAAGCCCACATAACCGACCTGGCCGTGGCGGAAAAGTACAGACGCAAAGGCATTGCGGGTTCCCTTGTCAAAAAAGCGCTGGACGTGTCCCGCGGGTTGAAGGTAAAATCGGTGTTTCTTGAGGTCCGCGAGAGGAACGAGGCTGCCAGGAAGCTCTATTCAAAGTTTGGATTCAGGGAGATCGGCAAGCGGAAAGCTTATTATCAAAAGATGAATGAAGACGCATTGATACTTTGTCTGGAAACTTGTGACTGAAGATCCGGAACCTGAGACTAAACGTCGCGGTTCCACAGGTTTAAATGTGTGGCACCCATAAAGCGGAGCCGAGGCGTTTAGCCTCAGGCTCCAGAAATTGAGAGGAAAATTGAAATGAAGGTAATAGCGACGAACATCGGATATCCGTACATCGGGGAAAAGAGGGAGATGAAGTTCCTCATCGAGTCTTTCTGGAAAGGAGAGATCAGCGAGGAGAGCCTTCTCAAGGTCGCCGAGGAGCTGATGAGGGCGAACCTGCGCAAGCTCCAGCCGCTCGATCTCGTTTCCCTGTGCGACGCAACGTTCTACGACAGGATGCTCGACCTGACGGTTGCTTTCGGGCTCATCCCGAAAAGGTTCCAGGGGATCAATGATGACCTCCAGCTTTATTTCGAGATGGCGCGCGGCAAGGGCGCCATGGAGATGACGAAATGGTTCAACACCAACTACCATTACCTTGTTCCCGAACTCACCGATGACTTGACCCCGAAACTCGATATCAGCCGTTTTGTGGACATGTACAGGCGGAACAAGGCAAAGAACGTGAAAGTGACCCTCATAGGCCCCTATACATATATAAAGCTCTCAAAGGGCTATAAGGACTTCGACAAATGGTTCGCCATACTCTCGAATTTATATGCGGAACTTATCGAGAGCCTTGCCAGGGAGGGGGCGGAATACGTCCAGATAGAGGAGCCCGCGCTTGTCATGGACATCCCGAAAAGCGACATTAAATATGTAAAGGAATTCCTGGGCAGGCTCAAGGGCGTCAAGGTGATCCTTGCGACATATTTCGATTCCATAACGCATTACAGGGAAACCGTCGGTCTGCCGGTCTATGCGGTCGGCATGGACCTTGTTTCCAATCCGGAGAACCTTGCGAACATAAAGAAGTACGGCTTCCCGAAAGATAAGGTCTTGATGGCAGGCGTCATAAACGGCAGGAATATTTGGGCGACAGACCTTAAAGCGAAAATTTCGATGCTCCAGTCGATCATAAAAAAGATCAAGCCTGAAACTTTGATCATCTCCCAATCCTGCAGCATGCAGCATGTTCCGGTAAGCGCGAAGAACGAAACAAAGCTTCCCAAGGTGCTGAAGGACAATCTTGCTTTTGCGGACGAGAAGATAGAGGAGCTTTTGGTGATCAAGAAAGCTTTGACGAATGGTTTGTCTTCGGTCAAAAAAGAGCTTGATGCGAACGCGAAAAAGCTCAAGGCGCTTGACTGCTGTGCCGAGAGGAACTTGAAAGATGTCAGATCCAGGCTGAAGGCTTTGAAGCCCGCGCATTTCAAAAGAAGATCATCGTATCCGGTCAGGAAAAAGATCCAGCAAAAGGAGTTCAAGTTCCCGCCCCTGCCCACGACCACCATCGGCAGCTTCCCGCAGACGGAAGAGGTGAGGCAGAAGAGGATGCAGTTCAGGAAAGGGGAGCTGAGCGAAAAAGATTACAGGCAGTTCATCAGGGGCCAGATAAAGGAAGTGGTCAGGCTCCAGGAAGAGATCGGCCTTGATGTCCTCGTCCACGGAGAGTTCGAGCGCACCGACATGGTCGAGTTCTTCGGCGAAAAGCTCTCGGGTTTCACCACGTCGCTCAACGGCTGGGTGGTATCTTACGGCTCGCGCTGCGTCAAGCCCCCCATCATCTGGGCTGACGTTAAGAGGATCAAGCCGATGACCCTTGAGGAGATATTGTACGCGCAATCCCTTACGAAGAAGCCCATGAAGGGCATGCTCACCGGCCCCATGACCATCATCAGCTGGTCGTTCGTGCGCGACGATATCCACAAGAAGGATATCGCCTATCAGATAGCCCTGGCCCTTAACGACGAGGTTCTGGATCTCGAGAAGAAAGGGGTAAGGATCGTTCAGATCGACGAGCCCGCATTGCAGGAGGGCGCGCCCATCAAGGAGAAGAACAAGACGGCATATTTCGATTTCGGGGTCAAGGCGTTCAGGTTGGCCGCGTCGCTTGTCAAGGACGCCACACAGGTCCACACGCATATGTGCTATTCGAATTTCGATGAGATCATACGATACATCGACCAGATGGATGCCGATGTCATCTCGATCGAGAACTCAAGGAGCAAGGGCGAACTTCTGGACGTGTTCAGGAGATACAAGTACAAGAAGGGGATAGGGCCGGGAGTATACGACATCCACAGCCCGGCGGTGCCGACGGTCCCCGACATGGTGGCCCTGATCAACCGCAGCCTGAAAAACCTGTCGGCGGATCAGCTCTGGGTGAACCCCGACTGCGGCCTGAAGACGAGGGGATACAAGGAGACGATCCCCGCCCTTGGGAACATGGTGGACGCGGCGGAGATAATAAGGGATAAGATCAAAAATAGTGCTTGACAAGCTCCCGATGATTTAATAAAATTACCCTTTGTCTGGCTAAAAATCCCTTTTCATTTTTCCGTTAAAAACGGAAGAAGGGGATTTATCGCCTTTTTAGGATTTTACGAAGGAAAAGGGAAATGCAGGAGACAATAACGATATCGTGCACGGTGTGTAAAAGGAAAAATTACACGTCGACGAAGAACAAGAAGACAACGCCTGACAGGCTTGAGCTGAGCAAGTACTGCAAGTGGTGCAAAAAGCACACGCCGCATAAGGAAGAGAAGTAATTTTTTGCTGGGAGTGGGCGAGTAGCTCAACTGGCTAGAGCACTGGTCTCCAAAACCAGCGGTTGGGGGTTCAAGTCCCTCCTCGCCTGCAGTTTTGATCGAATAATGTTATGAAATTTATAGAGATAAAAGAAAAGATAATTAATTTTCTTAAGGAGATCAGGACCGAGATGAACAGGGTTGTCTGGCCCGGCCGCAATTACGTGACGGCGGCCACCATCGTTGTTTTTATCATCGTCATGCTTGTGGCGTCCTTCATAATGGTCATGGACTTCGGTTTCGCCAGGTTCTTTTCCACCTTCTCCAGGCAGGGCGTGAGGATGTAAGGATGACAGCAGAAGAAAACCCCACGGGGCAGGAAGAGGACAGGAAATGGTACGTTCTTCAGACGCTGACCGGGCACGAGGACTTCGTCAAGACGAGCATCGAGAGGAACGTGAAGAAAGAGAACCTCGAAAGCAAGGTCTTCAACGTGCTGGTGCCGGAAGAGGACATAGTGGAGATAAAGGAAGGAAAGCGCGTTGAGAAGAAAAAGAAAATGTTCCCGGGTTATGTTTTCATCGAAATGGTGCTCGACGAGGAGTCCTGGCATTCGATCAAGCAGACGCCGGGTGTTGCAAGGTTCATAGGGAACAAGACAAGCCCCATTCCCGTCAGCGACAGGGAAATGCAGAGGGTGCTCAAGCAGCTGGGTGTGCGCGAAGAGCAGATAGAGGTTTCCTTTGAGAAGGGCGAGGCGATCAGGATAATAAGCGGTCCTTTCAGGGGATACACGGGATCCGTGGAAGAGGTCAATTACCAGAGGAGCAAGATCAAGGCCCTCGTGAACATCTTCGGACGCGACACACCGGTAGAGATCGATTTTGAACAGGCGGAGAAAGTGACATAGCATGGCAAAAGAACTTTTAACGATCGTTAAGCTTCAGATCCCGGCCGGCAAGGCCAATCCCGCACCGCCCATCGGGCCGGCACTTGGCCAGCACGGACTGAACATCATGGAATTCTGCAAACAGTATAATGCTGCGACCAAGGACAAAGGGGACACGGTCATTCCGGTCGAGATATCGATCTATAAGGACAGGACCTTCACTTTTGTCCTCAAGACCCCTCCGGCGGCCGTCCTCCTGAGGAAGGCAGCGGGGGTGGAGAAAGGAAGCGGAGAGCCCAACAGGACAAAAGTGGGTTCGGTCACAAAAGCCCAGATAAAAGAGATAGCGGAAACGAAGATGCCGGACCTCAATGCCAACGACATCAACGCCGCGATCAAGATAATCGAGGGGACCGCGCGCAACATGGGGATAACGGTCAAGTAAGCATGCCAAAGAGAGGGAAAAAATACATTGAAAAAGCGAAGCTCGTCGACCCGGCGAAGAAGTACCAGCCGGCGGAAGCGGTTTCGCTCATGAAGAACACGTCGATATCGAAGTTCGACGGGACCGTCGATCTTTCGATCAAGCTTGGGATAGATCCGAAGAGGAGCGACCAGCAGGTGAGGGGTACGGTGACGCTACCGGGCGGAAGCGGCAAGACGGTGAAGGTCGCGGTCATCGCCAAGGGCGAGAAGATAAAAGAGGCGGAGTCAGCGGGTGCTGACTTTGCAGGAGCCGAGGACCTTATAGAAAAGATCAGCAAAGGATTTACCGGTTTTGATGTCACGATAGCGACTCCTGATATCATGGCTTCCGTTGGAAAACTCGGAAAGATCCTCGGCCAGAAAGGCCTGATGCCGAACCCCAAAACGGGAACTGTCACGTTCGACGTGGGAAAGACCGTAAAAGAGTTCAAATCGGGCAAGGTTGAATACAAGACCGACAAGACAGGGGTCATCCATGTTCCGATCGGGAAGGTATCTTTCGCAGACGACAAGATCTCGGCGAACCTCTCTG
>CAZSXD010000087.1:0-4967 GCA_964611075.1 uncultured bacterium | reverse complement strand
TCGGCCACACCTCGGGCCAAAGATAATATATCCCGTTCCCCTTAAGGAATATCCCCCTCACGATGACAAGGAAATACCTTAAGGGTATAAGGTGCGTTATCCACTGTATTATAACCGGCATGCTCGCGATTGGGAACACAAAACCCGAAAGGATGAACATCGGGGCCATCAGCAGGCTGGTAGTCATTATTGCCTGCCTCTGGTTCCGTGAAAGCGTTGAGATGAGGATCCCGAGACCGAGACCCGTGGTCATGAATATGGCGCCGAGAGAAAAAAGCGTCAAAACATTCCCCCTCATCGGGACCCTGAACCAGAACACCGCGACAATGAACACCACAAGGACATCGGTCATCGCTATCAGTATGGGAGGGATCATCTTGCCGAGTATCATTTCCCAGGATTTGAGCGGCGTCACTATCAGTTGCTCTATCGTGCCCCTTTCCTTTTCCTTTACCACGGCGAACGCCGTAAGCGTCATGCTTATCATCATCAGTATCATCGAGAATATAGCGGGTACCATGAAATTCATTGATTTCAGGTCCGGGTTGTACCAGACGCGCGTTTCCATATCGAAAGGCGTGACCGGGCTCGAAAAAGAATAATTCGCCTGGTTCATGTAGCCCATGATTATCATGGCATTGGCGGAATTGCTGCCGTCGATGACAGCCGCGACATCCACAGGATCTCCCGAATCGAGGTCCTTCTCGAAACCCCTCGGGATATTGAGCGCCAGGCTCACCCGCCCCCCGTCCAGAAGATGCGCCAGCTGCTTTCCATCCTGGACATAATCCGTGACCGTGAACTTGCCCGTGTTCTCAAGCACTTTCACATACGCCCTGCTTGCTTTTGTCATATCCTGGTCGATGACCGCAGTTCTCACGTTCCTTATGTCCATGGAAGCGATGTACCCGAACATAAGCAGCTGCACCACCGGCATAATGATCGCTATCCTGATCATCCTGGGATCCCGGACGATCTGCAGTAGCTCTTTCCTTATCATGTGTATAAGCGGCGAATCGAACATCAGTCTATCCTCTTTCTGAAACTGCGCACACAGGCTCTTACGACTATCGCCGCGAAAATAGTGAGGAGAAGCATGTCCCACCACAGATATTGGATGCCGATACCCTGGAGATATATGCCGCGGAGTATCCTCAGGTAATACCTTGCCGGCACCAAAAAAGATATTGCCTGCACAACTTTCGGCATGTTCTCGATGGGGAAAATAAATCCCGAGAGCATCATGGAAGGAAGCATGGTGGTGAGAAGCGCCATCTGCATCGCCTCCTGGCTCGACCTGGCTATGACGGAGAATATCAGGCCTATCGAGAGCGCCGCCGTGAGGAAGAGGAATGACGCAAAAAGCATGAGCAGGTAATTCCCCTTGATGGGGACATTGAACCAGAAGACGCCCACCGCGGAGATCATGATGACATCCCAGAAAGCCAGGATGACATAGGGCATCAGCTTGCCTATCATCAGCTCGTTCCTCCTGATGGGGCTGGCCACAAGCGCTTCCATGGTCCCGTTCTCCTTTTCCGATATTATGGTAAGCGAGGTCAGGGAAGCCGCCATCATCATGAGTATCATGCTTATCAGGCCCGGGATGTAGAAATTGAGGCTCCTCAGGTTCTCGTTGTACCATATCCTCACTCGAAGATTTACGGCTTGAGGCAATTTCACCGGCTTATTCAGCGAAGCTTTCACGATTATCCCGCCGAAATAATCCTGGACTATGCCGCTTATATACCCCATAGCCGCCGAAGCGGTGGTGGGGTCGGAGCCGTCAATAATGACTTGGATCACGGGCTTTGAACGGGAATCGAGTTTTTGCGAGAAGTCGGACGGAATGTTGATGATGATCCTCGCTTTCCCGCCGTCCATAAGACGGCCGAACTCCGTTTCACCCCGGGGCATGGCCACAAGCCGGAAGTATCCGCTGTTCATTATCTTGGATGTAAGCTGGCGGCTCTGCACGGAAAGGCTTGCATCCCTTATGGCTATCGGCAGGTTCTTTATGTCCGTTGTGACCGAGTACCCGTAAAGGAAAAGAAGAAAGATGGGCAGGAAAAGTGCGATGATCAGCGACCTCGGGTCCCTTATCAGGTGCATGAACTCCTTGCGCATTACCGCGATTATATGGTTCATCATTTTTTCTTTTGCTGCTCCTCGACAAGGGAGACGAACACGTCCTCGAGCGACGGCGCGACCCTCTCGATCCTTTTTACCTGGATGTTGTTTTCCGCCAGCAATCTCCGGATGTCTTCCGTTATTTCCTCGTTCTCCGCCACCACGTGGAGGTACAGGCCGTAAAGCGCCACTTCGTGGAGAAGCGGATCAATTCGAAGTATTTCAAGCGCTCTCATCGTATTGCTGCACTCTATCTCGAAGAGAATGCCTTTCATCCTGTCCTTTTTAAGATTTTCCGGCGTATCGCAGGCAACGATGACCCCGTCACTGATCAATGCTATCCTGTCGCAGTTCTCCGCTTCGTCCATGTAATGCGTTGTCACAAGCACCGTGACCCCCCGCTCGGACAGCATCTTAATGGTGTTCCAGAACTTCCGTCTTGCAACAGGGTCCACGCCGGCGGTGGGCTCATCAAGGAATATTATCTGGGGGTCGTTTATCATCGCACAGCCGAGAGCTAGGTGCTGTTTCGTGGCCGATGCCAATTCTCCCGTCAGCGTACTTTCCTTGCCGAATAATTCCGCAACTTTAATTACCTCTTCCCGTCTCTCATCTCTCGTCTCTCTTTTTGTCTGATACACCCCCGCGAAGAAATCTATGTTCTCCGAGACCGTAAGATCGTCATAAAGCGAGAATTTCTGCGACATATAGCCGATGACCTTCTTTATCTGTTCGGCTTTGGTGCGGACATCCAGGCCCGCCACGGTCGCCTCGCCCGCAGTCGGGTCCATAAGACCGATAAGCATCCTTATCGTTGTCGTTTTCCCCGATCCGTTGGGCCCCAGGAATCCGAACACTTCGCCTTTCCTGATCTGAAAATTGATCCTGTCGACCGCCGTGAAATCCCCGAATTTCTTGGTAAGGTCCTTAACTTCTATCGAGTATCCGTTATTGTTCATCTCTCGCACCCCGGAGTCCTCGCACATTCGATCAGGTTAATGAATGCCGCCTCAAGTGTGGGCTCATTGGTCCTCTTTTTTATTTCCGCCGGTGTATCACATATTAAAAGACTGCCTTCCCTCACAAGTGCGATCCGATTACATCTTTCCGCTTCATCCATGTACGGTGTCGATACGATTATCGTTGTATCGGTCAGCCTGTACAAAAGCCTCCAGAATTCCCTCCTTGATAACGGATCAACGCCCAATGTAGGTTCATCAAGGAATAAGATGGCCGGCGTATGTATCAAGCATGTTGCAAGCGCCAGTTTCTTCTGCATTCCGCCTGAAAGTTTGCTCGCGTACCTTGTCCTGAAAGGCTCCAGTTTCGTGAAATCAAGCGCCTGCTGCTTGACCTTATCACGATCCTCCGCCGGGACTTCGTAAAGGTCCGCGAAGAAATCGATGTTTTCATCGACGGTGAGATCGCCGTACAGGCTGAACTTCTGCGGCATGTATCCGATCCGCCGCCTTATTTTTTCCTCATCCTTTGCCACGTCCATGCCCAGCACAAGCGCCTGTCCGGATGTGGGGAGCATCGCGGTGGAGAGCATCCTTAAAATAGTGGATTTGCCGGCGCCGTCCGGGCCCAGAAGCCCGAATATCTCGCCTTTTTGCACCGAAAGGTTCAGGGAGTTCACCGCGGTGATCTCCTTGAATTTCTTCGTGAGGTTATTTGCCGTTAGAACAGTTTCTTCCACGAGTTTATTTTGAGTTAAGGTATATCACCGCGTCGGCCGGCATCCCGGGTTTGAGCTTGCCCTCAGGATTGGGGATCTTCACCTTGATGCCGAAGACCTGCGTTGTCCTCTCTTCTTTTGTCTGGATGTTCTTCGGCGTGAACTCCGCCTTGTTGGATATGTTCGCCACCTTGCCCGTGAACAACTCTCCCGGATAGGAGTCGACGGTTACGTAAACGTAATCCTTCAGCATCACGCGGCCGTATTTCGATTCCGGGACATACAGCATCATGTCCAGCGCGCTCAGGTCCGCCATGGTCACGATCGTGGAAAAGGGCGCCATCAGGTCGCCCGTGTCCGCCACTTTCACAAGTATCGTGCCGTCTATCGGCGCTTTTATCGTCGCTTCGTTGAACGCGATCTCCGCCAGTTTTCTTGCGGCCACGGCGCGGTTATAATCCGCGTCAGCCGTCTCGTACGCGCTTCTGATGGCGTCATATTCCTGGTCGCTTATCATCCGTTTCCTGACAAGGGTTTTCGCCCTTTTATATGTCCTCTGGTTGTTCTCAAGTTTGACCTGTGCAGTCTTTTCTATGGCTTTTGCCTGGTCGAGTGAGGCGGAAAGCTCGCTTGACTCGAGCGAAGCTATCACATCGCCTTTTCTGACGATATCCCCCTCATCCACGGTGAAAGAATCCACCCTGCCCTGGACCTTTGAGGCCACCTGGATCTCCGTTGCTTCGATAGTGCCGGAGGCGAAGAGCTTGTCGCGGTTCAGGTACGCTACCCCCCAGAGCGCCGCGTAATATGCCGCAAGCCCGATCACGGCAGCGGCAAGCACACCCACGATCAGCTTTCTTCTGTCCAGCCCCTTGTTATTATTGTTGTTAGCCATGATAGTTATCCTTCCTTCGAGTATTTAGCGGCGAATGCGCCGAACATCTTTGACATTTTCTCGAACGTTGATTTTGCCGCCTTCATGTCCACGAGCACCAGGGCCTTCCCGAAGGCCCCTTTTATCGCGATCAATTTATCGCCTGGCTTCAGCTTCATGTCTTTCCTCGCCCTGGCAGGCACCACAACTTGTCCGCGCTCCCCCACCGTGACCATGTCATAGATCTCGGGATTGAACGCTTTTAAATGCCTTATCATTACTTTG
>CAZSXD010000086.1:0-5030 GCA_964611075.1 uncultured bacterium | reverse complement strand
CGCGTAAAACAAGGATCTATTTATGAGCGGCAGTTTACTGGACAGTATCGATATGCCGGCTTTTATCTTCCCCTCGTCCTCAACAGCCACGATGAAATGGCTCCAGCCCAGCTGTGACTTGAACTGCCCCCATTCATAGGACTGGAGGATCTGCGGGTCTTTTTGAGAAGAAAGAAAAGAGTTCCAGCTATCCCTGTCTTTTTCGTTCAGAACGCGAACTTGCATAGAGTTCGATTTTATCAAATATGCTATAATTTCGCCACTTATGCTATTGGTAATAGATAATTACGACTCGTTCACCTATAACCTTGTCCAATATCTCGGCGAGCTCGGTGCGGACATGCAGGTGTTCCGCAACGACAAGATCACCGTTGATGAGATTAAAAAGCTGAATCCTTCGAGGATCCTGATCTCTCCCGGCCCCGGATACCCGAAAGACGCAGGTATTTCGATCCCTCTCGTCAGGGAATTCGCCGGCAAAGTGCCCATCCTCGGCGTGTGCCTGGGTCATCAGGCGATCGGCGAGGCATTCGGCGGGAAGATCGTCCAGGCAAAGAGGTTCATGCACGGCAAGACCTCGAAGATCTTTCATGACGGCAAAACGATCTTCAAAGGCCTGCCGAATCCATTTGAAGCTACCAGATATCATTCATTGCTGATCGAAAAAGCAAGCCTTCCGTCCGTCTTCGAAATTTCCGCGTGGACGGATCAGGACGAAATAATGGGGATAAGGCACAAGGAATTCAAAGTTGAAGGGGTACAATTCCATCCGGAATCGATACTGACCCCGGAAGGCAAGAAACTGCTCAAGAACTTCCTCGAGATCTAAGCAAAGATTTTTCATTTTTGGTGAAATTTATCCGTTATCTCGACGATAAAACCGTGTATGACATGCTCACGTTCCTATATGAGGAGGGAATAAAATGGGAAAATCTGGAATAGGCTTTGGCGGTGGCCTGGAAAGTTCCGTTCCGAAACAACAGCTCCGCATAAGCGGGGCAAAGTTTACGGCTCCAAAACATAATACATCTGCGGTTCCAAAACCGATAGCTGACATGTTGATCAAGATAGACCTGGATCATCTGGGCATTAAAGATATTTATATCCCGAGAAAAGATCTTATGGATGGCGTTGCATTCGGGCAGCATTTCGCGGCATTTAAAGCCGGGCTGGGAAGCAGGCTTGTCGATAGATTAAAAGAACTGGATTCGATGAAATTATCCCCCGAGAAATACGCCGGTGAAAAGACCAGGGAAACGGCCCGGAACGTCATTTATGAAGTTGCTTATCTTATAGGTGCGCTGGATAAATGGCTCTCTATTGAAAAGACCGACCTGCCCGATGACAGCAATTATATACTTCGCGCTTTGCGGGACACGATCGCCAGAAACGATAAGCTGATGAAAGACCGGAAGATCATGAAATTGGACCTGCAGGAATACAATAAGCTTGTCGCCATCTACCTTATAAGAAGCTTCCCGGAAGTCTGGTTCAAACAGTCGCAAAACGAAGCCAACATGGCCGCCAATTTTCTGATACAAAGGATCAACCTTGACAGTGAAGACCGCAATATGAGGGCGGCTATCAGCACGCTGATCAAGATAAGAGGCGCGCTCAAGCCGGATGACAGGAAACGGATCTATTCAAAAGCCGTGGAAATGGTCAAATATATGAAGATGACCCGTGGAGGGAATCCATCCGGCACTTACCCCCTGCTGCCCGATTTTATAAAATTGGCGCAGGCTTACGCCCCTTCAACGCGTAAAACGTGAAGAGATCTTGTATGGTTTTGTCTTGTTCAGGAGAAACATAATGGCCAGTTTTCACCTTCGGAACATCAGCGACGGTAAAGCTCCTCACGACCCATTCGAACATGTCAGGAAATTCAAGCCTCGGCCCCCCGAAGAAAAAGCAGGGGGATTGAGACCGTCGATGCCCCATGCGGATGCCGACATAAGCCCGTCGGATTCTATCCAGGGCGAATCGTCGGTCGACAAAAGATACATAGCCGCGCTGCATTCTCGCAAGCTGTATTTCGACGACATTTTCACTTCGGCCTACCAGCGCCTGACGGCCGCGAACCCCTCGCTCCTGGAGCTGGCGAACGAATATTATCTCAATGAATACTGCCGTTTCTTTTTCTCGATCATCATGACCGTTCAGAGCAGGAACATCCTTGATCCTTTGTTCAACATCAGCAATAAATGCCTGGACACGTACCGGGAACTCAGCGAACCTGAGAAACTGCCGCACCTGAAGGGCATAATGCTGAACACTTTTTCTGAAACGTTAGCGTCGAACATGAGGCAGGATGAAACGTATGAGGTCCTTTTCCCGGAGATACTTGACCCGCTCATCTCGTGCAAGCCGGCATACCAGTGGCTGTCCGACAGCATCACATTTTCCTTCCTTGTTGGCTGCGGCAGGGAGGCGAAAAAACATAAGGTGGAAGCCGCCCAGGCCTACGTTCTCCTCGCGATCCCTCTCCTTCAGGCAACGAGCCTGAACGCTAAACAGAAGGCAGAAGCGAAGGATGAGATGTTCAAGCTGTATCCCGATGCATTGGCCGCCGGCATCGCTTTTGCCGACCTGTTTGGCTATGTGATACCGGTGGAGGAGATATTCAACAAATTCGCTTTCAGGACAGCGATAAGGGTGTGCCGCAATCTGCTCGATTCCCTTGTCAGTCACGTAGATAAGGACCGCAGGAAACACGGCGACAAATGGCCGCAACGATATTTTGAGAACTTCACGGAGCCGTATTTGAGGAAGCTCGGGGAAAAACCTGCCCGTAAAATCCAAAATACCTGAAATTTTCGCAAAGATATGCCGATAACATTCCGGTCGGTTCCGTTCGTAATTAAGGAGGGTAAATCATGAAAGCAGGCAAGTTGATCAGCGAAAAATATCCGGTTAATAAAGCATCTGTTGTTCGAACCGCTCCTATTGCAGGGAAGTCCGCTCCCCCGCCGGATATGATCGAGATAAGCTCGAAATGGTTCTCAATGAAGGTCATCATCTCTTACTATATACCCAAAATAGACCATTTCAGCCAGAAGGCGCTTGAAAAGAACGCTCCCCCCGTAAATGACCCCGCAAAAAGACTGGCGTTCTTCGTGGCAGCGCTCGAAGCGTGGGCGACCGAAGTAAAACATCCCCATACGGATAAAAGCCACTTCATATTCGCGGAGCTTGAGAAACTTGTCGGCGGCACCGGCAAGCAACAGAGGGATCTGGCCGATCTTGCCTTCACCTTTGCCGCGAACATGGCATTTTCCAAGTATCTTTTCCGCGACATATACGAAAGCAACCAGGTAATACTGGACACTTACAAGGACAAGTGGACCAGCCTTATCCTTCTGGGGCTTATCAACACCCAAAAACTGAAAGAACCCAAGAATAAAGGTTATATGCTCCGTTTCTCACAGTTGATAATCGATACGATACAGTCGGACCATGAGTGGTCGAACGTTGAAGCTGCATTGTTCGCAGCGGAAAATGCCGAGGACGCTCTTCATCCGGAAATGAAAAAAAGCATAAAATACGCCGCTGACCAATTGATGGAGCTTAAAAAATTCCATAAATTGATATATCCGGATAATTTAGGGGTCGCTCTGCAGAGGGTCAGCAAGGCGTTCAGCAAGAAAAGAGTGTAAATTTTAAGGGATCTTCGCCGCTCCCCCCATATAGGGGACCAGAACTTCGGGGATAACGACCGTTCCATCAGCCTGCTGGCAATTCTCAAGTATCGCCGCGAAACACCTGCCGGCAGCCAGCCCTGAACCGTTAAGCGTGTGCACGAATTCGGGCTTCGACTTCGCATCCCGCCTGAACCTGATGTTCGCCCTTCTCGCCTGGAAATCCTCGAAGTTCGAGCACGATGATATCTCGCGGTAACGGTTCTCGGAAGGGAACCAGACCTCAAGATCATATGTCTTTGCCGCCGCAAATCCCATGTCCCCCGTGCAGAGAGCGACGACGCGGTAAGGGAGCTTGAGCCTCTGAAGTATCTTCTCGGCATCGATAGTAAGGCTTTCAAGCTCATCATAGGACCTCTCCGGTGTCGTGAACTTGACAAGCTCAACTTTGTTGAATTGGTGCTGGCGGATCAGGCCTTTGACGTCCTTGCCGTATGAACCCGCCTCGCGCCTGAAACACGGCGTGTATGCCACATATTTGATGGGCAGCCTCGAAGCTTCCAGTATCTCGTCGCGGTGGATGTTCGTAACCGGGACTTCCGCCGTCGGAGCCAGATAGAGGTCGTCGCTGCATTTGTAGAGGTCTTCCTCGAACTTCGGGAGCTGGCCGGTGCCGATCATGCAGTCGCGTGTTGTCATGAACGGTGGGATGACCTCAAGGTAGCCGTTCTCAGCAGTCTGGACATCCCTCATGAAATTGATCAAGGCCCATTCAAGCTTTGCGCCAAGACCCCGATAGACCGTGAACCTTGAGCCTCCGATCTTGGCGCCCTGCGCGAAATTGAGAATTTCGAGCTTTTCACCGAGCTCATCGTGCGACTTTGGAGCGAAGCCGAACTTGGGGATATCCCCGGCTTTCCTTATCTCCTTATTATGAGAAGCGTCGCTGCCGACTGGGACGCTTGAATGGGGGATGTTCGGGATGAAATAGATGATGTCATAAAGCTCCTTTTCGACTCCTGCAAGGGCTTTTTCCTTCGATGCTATTTCCTCCGACAATTTCTTCATGTCGGCCAGGAGCTTCGAAGCATCTTTAGCGGCAGCCTTCATCTTCGGCACTTCCTGGGATGCGGCGTTCTTTTTCGCCTTCAGCTCCTCGATCTCGTGGACGGCCGTACGCCATTTCTTGTCGGCTGAATTGAACTTGTCGAGCAGGAGGATGTTCGCGCCTCTTGCCTCAAGCGCCTTGCGTACCTTGTCGGGGGTCTCTCTCAATAATTTGGGATCGAGCATGGCTTGATTATACCTTTTTCCTTACCTTGATTTCATTCCCTTTCGTGATCTCGACAAGATAGCCTTTTGACTGGATCGAATCCCTTAAGCTGTCCGACT